>JALEGO010000737.1 GCA_022763165.1 Flavobacteriales bacterium | reverse complement strand
AGTTGTAAAATGGACCGATAAGACCACCACGGCTAAAATTTACGATGCAAAAACTGGTGATCTCATCAAAGATTTGGACCTACGATCCTTTATGGAAGGTGTGGACAGTA
Organism: Flavobacteriales bacterium; assembly: GCA_022763165.1. GTDB lineage: Bacteria > Bacteroidota > Bacteroidia > Flavobacteriales_G > JALEGO01 > JALEGO01. Next base: position 5,814 of record JALEGO010000737.1, on the reverse strand, counting down.
GAATTATCTCTTCAAAAAGACTTAAGAATGGCGATTGCGTCCTTGCAGGATTTTATGGCAGATTTACAGAAGAGAAAAATGAAGTTGCAGGTATATTCAAAATTGTTTTGAATCCTGATGGAGATATCATTGAAAAATCTTCTGATACCTTCTTAATGACTGAAATTCAAAGTACACAGGAAAAAAGCTCAATTGAAAAAATTGTTATAACAGATTCTGGAAACCTGTTCCTAGTCTTAGGCTCTAAAAGACTTGATAAATACATTGATGTTTTCGAACAACTCATGGTTGTTGGAATTAAAAGTGATGAGATTTGGACTAAATCCATTCCTATCAATCATGATATGGGCAATATTGTGTACAGTGCATATTTGGATGTAGAAGTCCATAACAGCGGAGAAAAAATATACATCGCCTATAATGATCATCCGGACAATGTAAAAAGCTACGACTACAACAATTACAAGTATTCAGAAAAGAATAAGCCAGCTCAATATAAAAATACCGTACCCTCATCATGTACGATTTTAGAGATTGATCAATTTGGCAAGGTAGTTCCCTATTCAATTGATTTGAACACTGCTTTCACAAACCTTAAGGAGTCAGTTTTATTGGAAAACGGAAAGTTTTTCTTGACAACAAATATGTATAGTGTTGGTGGTGCCAGTAAACCCAAGTTTGTTTTAGTCGAATTATAAGCAAAATGATAAGGCTTTATCAGCTTCTGGTCTTTGTCATAATTCCTTTTCTTTCATCTGCACAAAGAATAAATAGTGAAGGTTCTAAAGTTCCTGAGGAATTTAGAACCTATCACATTTCAAACTATAAGAAGTTAGTTCAAGGGGATACGCTACTTGAAAAGGATCAGATCCGAAGGTCATTTTATATCGGTAACTGCTATTTCCTAAACGACCTTTACAGTTCAGGTCTGGTTGTATTCGGGAATAGCATCAATAAGAAACTTGATGCCATTGCAGATCGTTTATTGTTTGATCAACCAGGTATTCGACAAGACATACATGTCTATCTTGTTAAGTCAACTGTTCCTAATGCATTTACAACGATTGATGGTGGAATATTTATTAACATAGGTCTCATCGCTCGTCTTAAAACTGAAGAAGAATTGGCGTTTATAATGGCTCATGAAATATCACATTACATGAGTAAACACGTAATTACGGGTTATCAAGAAAAAGTTGATTTAGAAAAACAGCAAAAGAAATCTGATCGTCTTACCAAACTAAACAATAGGCTCAATCATTGCCAATTCAATAGAGATCAAGAATTTGAAGCGGATCATGATGGCTTGAAACTGTTTGAACGAGCAAGCTATTCTAGCCAAAGTTTGCCTGCTTTGTTTCAGAATTTAAAGTGGGCCAACTTCCCTATTTACTCGATAAAAAGTGAAGGTTCATTTATGAACACGAAACATCTACAAATCCATGAAGAAAATTTCCAGGATGGACATGTGGCATACGATCTTAACAAACCAAATGAAGAAGATACGAAATACCTTACTCATCCTGTTCCCGAAGAAAGACTCGATGAACTTTTAGAGCGAAGTCAAAACTTTTCCCTACCATTAATAGATCAAGATGATTTTGCCTCAATCATATTGAGCTGTCAGCTCGAAACTTTAAGCCTATACAATGAGAATTATGACTTTTTTTCTGCAGTTTATTTGGCTTCTCACCTTACAAAGGTATACCCAGAAAACGAATTTATAAGATATGAAATGGTAAGAGCGTTTTATGGCATTTCAAAATTCAGAAAATCTGGAAGGAGGGACTATATCAAGCCCAGTTTAAATCACAGATATAACCAGTTCTTCTATGACACATATGATTTTTTAAGAAAAAAAACATCGACTTTAGACGTTTGTGCCATAGCATTAGCACAAACACAATCTTATGTGAATCAAAATACTTATAGAAAGAATGAAATACGCACCTGTATGACTGATCTATACAAGGATTATCTGTCCATCGGTTCTTCAGGAAAACACAAATATGTAGATTTTAGCATTGAAGACTTTGAGTTGAGTGAAACACCAATTAACACCCTCACGCACAATTACCCAGTTGACTTAATGAAAAAGCCTGTACCTACTCAATCCCTTGTGGTTATAAACCCAATATATCAATCGAGCTTAAGGTTTGTCAATGAGGATATTGGGTTCTTGTTAAGGGGAATGAGAAGCGAATTCAACTATCATAAACAGCTTTCACAAGAATTGAAGCGAATTGATTCAGAGCTTTTAATAACTTCTGATGTTCTTGACATAGATGACTGGAATGATGCAATCCTTTTGGATAATTTAAAAGAAGAAAGTAGATTGACCTCTGTGATTTCTGAGTACGTGAGCCGTTTTTCCTTAGAAATTGAAGAATATACTTCCAGAACGAATAACACACACATGCTAAGAATTGGCAGCAAAACAGTTTACGGCAAAACCGATGGAAGTTACCATTATGGTTATGTCACTAACCTATTATCTGGCAGCCAAATTTACGGGTTTGACCTTGAATTACCATCTCCAATTACCATACGCGGAGCTATTGGACAAGCGAAACGAATCTTGAAACAGATTCAAAAGGGAAAATAGCCTACTTTTATCGACATGTCAAAATGGACTCATAAGTATGTACTTAGGATTCAATTCTCTGGATTTAGGTTTCATGGCTGGATGATACAAAAGGATCAATTAACAGTTCAAGGTATGCTTGAAAAGACCTTGTCCTTTGTCTTACAAACCAACAGTTTTAAAACATTGGCATCAAGTAGAACAGATGCAAAAGTTTCTGCCTTAGACTTGCCCGTTTTACTCATAACGGAGCAAAAGCTTGAAAAGTCTTTTCTAAAAAAAATGAACCTCAATTTACCCCAAGACATAAAGCTTATCAATGTTGAGGAGGAGGATTTGTCATTTGACATTCTACAACAAAATGTTGAGAAGGAATATATCTACAGTTTTTGCAATGATTACGATGGCTTTCACCCTTTTATGTCCAACACAATAGCCAGGTTTCGCGAATTGGACCTTAACAAAATGAAAAAGGCCGCTCCCCTATTTGAAGGGACTCATGACTTTTCAAGATTCACTGCTCAAAAGAAAAGCATAAAGAATAGTCGAACCATAAAACATTGTAAAATCTCCAAAAGAACGGAGCAGATTCCGCTGTTAAATAAAGAAATAGAAATCCATCAATTGCTTGTAATTTCAAATAGCTTTTTACAATATCAAGTTCGGCTTATGATGGGAGCACTTATTGAAGTTGGACAAGGGAAAATTACAATGGAAGCCCTAAACCAAATGTTGGACGAAGAAGGAAATGGAGATGAAGATAAAATAAAAACAATAGCCCCAGGATCGGGGCTAATGCTAAATAAAGTAACTTTTGTCTAGATATACAATTACTCTAGAATCAGTTTTTTTCGGTAAGTTTCTGAACCTGTTTTGACAATAGTCATATAGGTTCCATTGCTGAATGAAGTCAGATCCAATTCTATATTTGATGCGTTGTTATAATCATTATTGAAAACCTGCTCTCCCAAGACATTGAAGATCTGTACATTTTCAACATCTTCTGCATTGATGGTTATGTTACCTAATGATGGATTTGGAAACAAAAGCAAATCACTCGAAGAGTGCAAATTAGCTAATGAAACTGATTGATTTATAGTCACAGAGCTATTCAAAGTTTGAGAAATCGACTGTACTTGCCCAAAAAATGTAGTATAAAAAGTTACATTAATATCAAAAGTTTGGCCAGTAACTGGCACTGTAGGAGTACCATGAATTTCTAAACATGAATACACAGGCTGGCCAGGGGTGATAAGATATGAAGTACAATTGGCAGTCATACAAGTGGATGTCAAACCAGCAGGAAGATTTGTTACACTATCGATTATCGCTGAATCCAGTGCTAAAGTGAAGCCACTAATGGTTGTATCATCTGGAAAAACCAATGTAACCGTATCAGTGTAGCTAACATTTACTGCTCCATCAACTATTGGGTTCGGGTACGCCCCTGTAACCGTATAGGTCATATCTGGGCTACATTGCGCCTGAATCAGGTTCATAAACCCTTGGATCAAAATAACTGTGAAAGTTAAGAGTAAAGTTTTTTTCATGTCTATTCGTTTAATTTGAAACAAATTAAATGAAAAAAGTCCGAATTGATCGGACTCCTTCACTTATAAACCTCAAAAACCTTACTATGTCTGATTACCTATACGGGAAAAACTCAAAAAGGTTTCATTTTGGAGGAAAAAATTATTTTTTCAATTCAAACCGATTTCTTCAAATTTCATCAGCCTTTTTGCAACGTAGTTTTGATAATAGTCATTCTGATTTCTTTCATCTAAGGCTTTTGCCAAGCGTTTGCATTCGTTCAAGAATGTTTTGCTATAGTCCGAACCTGAATCACTTTCAATTAAGTCAAGCATGGGCAGCAAATAATCTTTAAAAGGTTCATCGTTTTCAAGTGAATTGAAGTAAACCCCTAAACCGAAAGTATAAGCCCACTTTCCATAGTCATTGAACCGATCATACAATTTACTCTGATTCTTGATTATCATTGTAGCCCTATCGTTACTGTTTAAGATTGAATAATAACTTAATAAGACTTCAGATATATTCGGATTATGTTCTTTAAAGTCAGTATGAGTGAATACGTTTTCTTCGTATTTAGCTGCTAATTCCATATTTCCCAACATTAGACAAGACTCTAGACAAAGAGAATTTGCTGGATGCCAGGTATTGGCATTGCGAAACTTAGGTTCTTCTATAATTTTAGGCGCTAAAGCAATTAAATCAGAATATCGCTCGGTGTGAAGCAAAGCGCAAAGGATATCATACAATTCCATGTCTTCAGAAGCATCTATATTCGTGATGTTCCTTTTTTTCAGACTATTGTATTTTCTGAGATAGTCATCAATTCTATCGGTTTGAACCATGTTGTGCGCAAAAGTTAACCTCACATATGCCTCATGCTTTTGATCGCATCCGTAATCATATGCTCTTCGAATATAATCTTCTGCAAAGTTGTTTATGGCTTCAAGTGTAATTTTGCTATTGAGCTGCAAGGCGTGTATCGTTCGTCTATAATTCCAGAGGATGAAACCCCTATACCCACTATCATGTTCATCTAAAAGCATTAGTAATTTGGGAAACATAGCAATGGCGTCATTCTGTCTTTTCAAATTGTACAACATTTGACATTGATGACACCTTGCATATATTTCTAACTGTACTTTTTTCATTCGCATCGCCCAGCCCACTATTTTTGAAATCTGGTTCAGGGAAGTCTCTGATCTTTGTTTAGAAATTAAATTTAACGAGCCTCTTATTTCAGCCTCAGACATTTGATCTAATTCTTGCATACTAACCAAGTTAAGTAAAATCAATATTATCTCCCTCCAACCATAACCTGAGGATGTTATTTTAAATCTAAAATTGATAATTTAGCTGAGCTTGTTATGAAAGTTTGTATAGCTGAAAAACCTAGTGTCGCAAGAGAAATTGCCAATGTCTTGGGAGCCAATACGAGAAGAGATGGTTACTTTGAGGGCAATGGATATTATGTGACATACACCTTTGGCCATTTGTGTACTTTATTTGAGCCAAATGACTACAACAAATTCTGGAAAAGTTGGAATTTGGACAGTCTCCCTATGCTTCCCAAAAAGTTTGAAACAAAAGTTGTTGATGACACTGGAGTTCAGAAGCAATTTAACGTGATAAAGACGCTATTAGAAAAAGCTGATGTGGTGATCAACTGTGGTGATGCTGGCCAAGAAGGTGAATTGATT
>JALEGO010000736.1 GCA_022763165.1 Flavobacteriales bacterium | reverse complement strand
TGGGATGAATGGGAGTTTTCAATTTTGAATTCCAAAGGAACACTAGGCTTAGTATTTAACAATGATTGGGACGAGTGGGAATATGATTGGAACGGACGCACTGATAGGATACGAACGCGTTTTAATGAAGACTGGGATGCTTGGGAGATCAACAGAGGAAATATTACAATGTCCACGGTTTTTAGAGAAGACTGGGAATATTGGCGAATCTCCAGTAATGGTTTACAAATCGAACTACGAACAAGATGGAATGGAGATTTTTCTGCCTGGAATATTGAGGGAGATGCCAATGGTGAAATACGCCTTAGGTTCAACAACCAATGGGATGATTGGGAACTCAATGGACAATTCTCAGCTCTTTCAAAAGAAGAGATATTAGCTATTGTCTTTATTCCCATGTTCGTTTCATCTATTCACATGCAAGGTATTAACGAGTAGTTAAAAATCTTGCTGAGCTCTCTTTTGCAAGATTTTATGGATTCCGCTGATAATGATAACCAAACTGGGTGGAATACGTTAAATACGGCAAATCGAACATCATGTATGAAATTTTACAATTTTGGCCCTACATTGCAGGGGGCATTTTACTCATTTCTTTTGGTATTAAATTCGTCCAATGGCTAGCAAAGGCCAAGGACATTACCAAAAGCATTCTTAAAGGTGCAATCCATATCAATGAAAAAACAAAACTTCCACTTGAGCATCAATGGGCATTGGCTGTTGGTGCAAACTTATCCGCGAGAAATACAATGTACCTGAATTCACTAGAAACAGGAATGTCTAAATTGACCATCAAACAACTACTCCCTGAATGGTGGGGCATAGAAACACGCGATGATGCCATCGGAACATTAAACTGGATATTAAAACATGGACATCAGGACCAATATGACGCTATAAAACCCATCATTTGGAACCATCCAGAAGATGAATGGCTAGATCGAGTGAAAGCCTTAAATGATCCGGACCTAACTGAAAAAATGGAAAACCTTATGGAGGGCACATTGAAATGGCTTGAGGATGAGGAGAGCGATTATGAGGGTGATATGTTACCTGATGTTTTAGCTTGGGACATGGGGAGATTAATCTCGGTGGCCAGATGGTGCTTTGAAATCGAGCTCATCACCGAGGAGGAAGCCTGGGATTACATTTTTGCTGGAGCAAAGATCATTCAAAGAAACTATAAGTCTTGGCATGCTGTTTCAACAAATTATCTATACGGAAGGTTATTCTGGGGAGGCTACAGTATGGATTTTGATGTCATGAAAGCAGATCATAAAACGCTGATGGAACATGAACGAAGTCCATTCAATACTCTAGACTGGAACATTCCCCTGCCCTAGGTAAATTATCAACATCCTTTTCATAAACAAAAAAAATAAGGAATTTTGTGTGATGCAAGAATACGTCCTGAAGGGTCAAACCTTTGTGCTTTACTCTAACAAAACTATATGGTGGAAGGAAGCCGATGCAATTCTTGTTGCGGATTTACACTTTGGAAAAGTCACACATTTCAGAAAAGCTGGGATTTCAGTTCCAAACGATCTCTTTATCGAAGACTTACTAGAGATTAAAAAAATTCTTGATCAGAAAGCACCTCAGAAACTTATTATTCTGGGGGATTTATTTCACAGTGATCACAATCATGAGTGGAAGCTATTCAATGATTTGGTCTCAAAGTTTCCCAAAACGGAAACACATTTGGTTTTGGGGAATCATGATGAAAGAACCAAAGAATTGTATGAAGGGTCCATTATAAACGTTCATGATGAACTCTGTATGGAACCATTTCATTTTACGCATGAAACATATGAACATCCAGATTTATACAATCTTTCTGGACATGTACACCCTGCAATAAAAATGAGAGGAAAGGCAAGACAATCTTTGAGGCTTCCCTGTTTTTATTTTGGCGAGAAGTTTGGTATCCTCCCAGCTTTTGGCTCTTTTACTGGTTCTGCTACGATTAAACCTAAGAAAGACGATCAGGTTTTTGCTGTGGTAAATGATTCAGTGCTCGTTCTCTAGGTCATCACATACAAGTAAACCTCATTTAATACAGCCTATTTCGAATGTCTTTTATGATTTCTTCAGTATCGTTCTGAACAACAAAATCGATCCTTGAGTCTTCCTGAATGGCCGTTCTAGACCAGTTGCCATCCAATGTCGCGATTTTATTATCTGTAGTAACTCCCCATAAAACATGGTCACCTTTTCGCATTTTAACATCTTTCAGCCCACAACTCGTCACCTTTTTATCAATGTTGTAAGCGTACACGAGTCGAATTTTTTCTCCAGCATCCGTTCTGGCATTAATCGCTACTGTTTTTGCAAATTTGGTGGCAAAATCTACCGGGAAATCCAAGTTATAAATTGCTAAACTATTGATAGGGAAATTGGCTTGCGCTTTAAATCTTTGAAACTCCTTTTCGGAACTCTTCACTCTTTTTGCTAAATCTTTTTCCCTTCTCTTTCGATTTGCACTTTTGTTTTCTTCGAAGTTGGTCAAGGCCTTTTGGTAAGTTGCTGCTTCAAAAACAGGTTTTGTGTAAACAACAATGGTGGTGTCGTAGGTAGATAATGAAACTGGGTATAAGCCCTCCTCATTTGCAGTGGACAATTTCACATCTTTCCACTGAATGTTGTAATAAATGGGATCGAATTGCGATTTATTGTTATCAACTTGAAACTTTACATCTTCATAAGATCCAAATTCTGGAAACGCATCTCGATCATAATCAATGTCTAAAATGTACTGGTCTTCCTTTGCCATAACTGGTTCCACTATCATAACCTCTTCAACGGTTGGTTCAATGGTCATTTCAGACTTAGGCGCAATTGTATGGAAGTTACAGTCAGCATCTTTAAAGTCCCAAGCTCCACTTTCACTATCCAATTGATACAGGTTGAATTTATCATCATCACTTGTTGCCATAAGGCTGACATCGATTTGCTTTCCAGGAACCAGCTCCAACTTTTTACCATCTTGAAACGCTTTTACATCAAGCATGCCCGCTGATTCAAATTTATGCTCTACCCCTGCAGAATCATATTCCATAGGAATTCCACTGAGAAAAACTTCCATAGGATCATGAAATTCTCTTGACCAAAACTCCACTTCTCCTTGGACCATAGTTCCATCTTCAAATTGAAAGCTATTGGGTGGAATGGCATAAGACGTACCTCTTTTTGTTTGTATTCTTTGACCTTCATTGGCATCAAACACAAACGTTTCAAACTCTATATCAGCACCCTTTATAGGTGGCACAATGCCTTGAGCTGGTGTCTCTGTAAGGCTATTACCAACACTTGATGTAACGATATTGCTATCCGTTTTGGTTCCAGGTGCCACCACTAAATCATTTTTTGGCTGTTGCCCCAAAAAGTATACACCCGCCACAATAGGAGCAAGGGAAGCCAGTCCCCATTTTACCCATGACTTTTGTAGCAAGCCCCCTGAATTCGCTTGACTCATTTCCAGAACCTTATTAAAGTTTTTGAACTGATCCATTTGTTTTTCAGTCAAGGGCTTACGATTTAATTTGACATCCTTATTTCTCATTGTAGTATGCTTTTAATTTTTTGATGATCCTGTGCAGCTTTACTTTTGAATTGGCTTTGCTTATTTTTAAAATACTAGCAATCTCTTCATGACTGCGCTGTTCAAAGAATTTCATTTCAACCATCTCTGTCTCATCATCATCCAGTTGGTTGATGAAGGCAATAAACAGCTCTGAGGTATCCGGCTCAATTTCTGCTTCATCAAATATGGCATGAATCGATTCCTCATTTAAACTCACTACTTTGCTCTTATTGCTCTGTCGGTAATGCATGTTCACCTCATTTCTCGCGATTTGATAAAGCCATGAAGAGAAAGGTGTTCCTTGAATTTTGTATTTTTTTATGTTCTTCAAGGCCTTCAAAAAAACCTCAGAAACTATATCGGCCGCTGATTCAGCAGAGTCCACTCTATTGTATACAAATCTGAAGATCGAATAGTAGTTTTGCTCGTATAGTAGTCCAAAGGCTTTTGGATTTTTCTGAGCAGCTTTCACAGCATCATCATTGGTTTTTTTGTGTGACTTTGTATTTAGGTTTTGAGCCCTCATTATTTGGTTTTCTAATAGGTAAATGTCAAAAAGGATATAGGTTACATTTTTTTCTTGACTCTTTGTTAGAGTCCCATAGAATCCCTTATAGCGCCAACAGTTCCAATCTTCTTTGATATTACTTTTAAGGGCACTTCTGCTTTGGTTTCTAATGAAACAACATATTTCTTGAGGTCCTTCCATTTAATGAAGCCAACATCTCCATTTCTTAATTCTACAATGAGGTCTACGGGCACCTCAGAATGAAACAAAATATCATTTGTATGTAGCCCTAAAGCCCCCTCAAACGATGCCTGAGACTTTAGGTCTGTAGCGACCATCAAAATTTCTTTCGCAGGAACAACATTTTCACCATTCATGAACTGAATTGACAAAACTGATGGAAGGATGTCCTGTCCATAAAGTTGAGAAAGTGACTCTTCAGTTTTATAATCGGAAAGTTCTAAACTCCGCTTTACAGATAAGCATGCTATCGGTGCACTATACAGCGCCAGTTTTTCATTGGCTATTATTTTGTCATAATATTCTAGCCACTCCTCTTTTGTCCATTCTAATTCTTGCCTAGACATGTAGTTTCTTCGAAAAGCCTGCCAACTTAGGTTGATTGATTTGTTCAGTTGTTTCTCATATTTATCCTGGTCTCTAAACAAAGCTCGATGGAACCTTTTCTTTCTGGTATCGAGACCTTTTAAATAACGAATATTCCGTCTCACATAGGTTTTCTGAGACTCTTCAATGTCTTTAGTTTTTGATGGATACAAGGGATGACATGGAATATCCACAAATCCATTATATGTTTTTAGCTGCATATTGAATTTATTGTCAGATTCATCATAAAAAATCCGGACATCCATATACTTTTTATCTTTTATGTATTTTCTTTTGAATTCCTTTTTGTTTAAGTAACCATCGAAAACCCAGTGCATTCCACTATACGCAGTGATTTCTCGGTTATACTTCATAAGATACCTGTTCCAAGAATGATCTGGATTGAACCAGAGAAACTTTTTTTCCATACGCTTAAAGTCAAACCAAATCTGACCTTTGATCATGCTCTTCGTAAAGCTCAATTCAATTTTCGAGTAGGGATCTCTTCCTCGATAATACCCGACTCTCGAAAACAAGCGATTCATTCGTTCTGGTATTTTAACGGTGTTGGAATAAGAAGTGTCTAAATACCTTTCATCAAACAAAGTCGTATCGAAATTGTATTCAAATGATTTTGCGGAAAATAAGTCAGCATAGTGCAAGTAAGCGGTTGAAAAAACTTTCAAATCACTCTTTTCAATGTTGAACCCACCATAGGAAGTGTTGGCTTTTTCCTTTGAATTTTCAGGTTCTTTGTTCAATACATCTAAGTTCTCTTCGTCAATCTCTAACCTAGGAAATTTCTTTCTTAAGGCCTTAAGTTCATCAACTGTCAAATCGTTATAATCAATATCAGTGGTGGTCAGGCGGTTTGAAGAAAACTTCATCAATTCATCTGATGGATTGTCGAATAGATTCGACTCCATCTTCAGTTTTTCTAATTGTGAGAATCTAGTCACCCAAGTGGGCAACGTTGTGAGATCATTGTTGTTTAAGTCCAAAGACTTTAGGTTTGTCAGTTTTTGAAGGTCAGTAGGTAATTCTTCCAAGTTATTGTCTGCTAGAGACAGATGTTCCAAAAAAGTGAGTTTTGATAATGCCGGAATCCATTTAGATGGATCTCCTGCTCGATTAACAGAAAGTCCTGATATGCCTCTGGCCTTTTTCAGTTTGCTGTTGGCAGACACACCTTCAAGGCTTAGTGAGTCCAAACTTCGAATTTGTTGCAAGTCTTTTAGCGTGTTCCCAAGGTTCAATTTCTTGGCGTCCACAATTTTCAAAGTTGAAATTTGGCTCATTTTGAAAAACTCTTGAGGGAATTTCTTACTCTCATAGTTGGTTATCTCCAGACTTTCGAGAGCAGTATAGGCTGATATCTGTTCGAAAAATTGATTACAGTCTATTGTCCGGCAATCTACAGTCAATGAAGTATATGATCCAGGGTTAGTCAAAATATCATCCTGAGCAAATAGATAAGAGGGTATTAAAAAGCAGCACAGCAAAATTTGTTTAGACATATGCAGTAAAATCGATTCTATATAGGTTAAATGCACGATGTCCCAAAGGTTACAAATTTCAAGAAATTTTGAGGGTCATTATATTGATAAAGAATTAAATAATGTTAAGTATTTCCTGAAACACGGTGCTTGACTATTAAGTCGCTTTTTGTCAACAAACCAAGGCCTTTTTGGTTTAACTTTATCATTATGGAAGGCTTACTCGAATTTATTTCAGGTTTAGAGGAACTCAAGAATGTTCCAAAGGATCAAATCCAATGGATGATTGATCGGGGTGACGTAAGAAACCTCAATAAGGGGGATTTATTATGGGCTTCTGGTAGCCCGATAGATGAGCTGCGCATCATTATTGAGGGTAAATATAGGGGCTTTGTGGTTCAAAATGGGCAAGAAAGAGAATTTGGTTTATTTGAGTCAGGTCTTATCACAGGAGTACTTCCTTTCTCCAGGTTAAAAGAAGCTCAAGGTTCTGCGGTTACTGTAGAAGAAGGTTCTGTATTCTTCTTGCACAAAAAGCATTTCTCTGAGATGATCCAAACCCAGCTTGAGCTTGTCACTGCCTTCGTACATTTCATGACCTCAAGAGTTCGAAATTTCACTTCTTTTCAACTGCAAAATGAAAAGCTACTTTCTCTCGGGAAACTGTCTGCAGGTTTGGCTCATGAGCTAAACAATCCAGCAAGTGCCATTTTAAGAAGTGCCACTACTCTAAAAGAGCATCTTAGGGCTCTTCCAGAGAACTTTAAAAGTGTTATTAAGATTAAAATGACCGATGAAGAAGTAGACACAATCAATAACCTTTTATTCTCAAAGATTGATCAAGGTTTACAAGATGACATTGGCTTAATGGAACGAACTGAAAGAGAAGATACCATAGCCGAGTGGCTTGAAGACAACGGAGTTGAAGATGGTTATGAGCTGGCAGAAGGCTTAGTCGACTTTGGTTTTGTCGAAGAGGACTTGGAAACCATTAGAGATGCTGTCCCGAATGAGCATTTCATTCCAATCATTAATTGGATCGAGAATAACCTTACAACAGAAAAAATGGTTGAGGAAATAGGTGATGCTTCCAAGAGAATAGCAGACCTAATCGGCTCAATCAAGTCTTACACTCACATGGATCAAACCCTTGACAAACAAAAAGTAGACCTTCATAAGGGGATTCAGAATACGCTTCGAATGCTTCAGCATAAATCTCAAAAGCAAAATATATCTTTAGAGCTGGACTTCGATCCCGATCTTCCAGAAATTGCTGGTTTCCCCGGAGAGTTAAATCAAGTTTTCACAAACCTCATAGACAATGCATATGATGCAATGGAAAATGAAGCTTCAAAGCAGTTAAACATTAAAACGTTTAGGGAAAACGGATCAGTTCATATACATATTAAAGACTCTGGACCGGGCATCCCAGAAGAAGTACAAACGAAGATTTTTGACCCATTCTTCACCACAAAAGATGTTGGCAAAGGGACTGGACTTGGTCTAGATATAGTAAAGAAAATTGTTGAACAACACAAAGGTAGAATTGAATTTGTGACTTCAGAAAAAGGAACTGAATTTCAGTTAATTCTACCCGTTTCTAGTTAAAGTATGAGCAAACCAATAATATTTACAGTTGATGATGATCAACAAGTTCTAAAAGCTCTTATAAGAGATCTCAGAAGTGCTTATCGAAAAGAATATAGAATTTTATCGACAGATTCCGCGGAAGAAGCTTTGTCTACATTAGTAGAGTTAAAGAAAAAAGGCGAAACAATCGCTTTGTTCATTTCTGATCAAAAGATGCCCGAATTGGACGGTGTTGGCTATTTGGATAAGGCAAAAGAAGTATATCCGAATGCCAAAAGAATTTTACTGACAGCATACTCAGACACTGATGCAGCAATCAAAGCGATCAATGATGTGCAATTGGACTATTACCTTCTTAAACCATGGGATCCACCAGAGGAAAAACTGTACCCTGTCATCAATGATCTTTTGGATCAATGGCAACAGGAATACATCCCTGATTTCAGCGGAATCAAGGTAATTGGATATCAGTATTCCCCAAAATCACATAAAATCAAAGACTTTTTTAGCGGTAATTTGATTCCCTATCAATGGCTTGATTGGTATAAAGATCCGAAGGCCAAAGAACTGGTTTCTCTTCATGAAAAATCTGAACAAGACTTTCCTTTAGTCATTTTAGAAAATGGCACTTCACTTTCGGATCCTGAGCTTACGGAAATCGCCTCAGAAATTGGTTTGAATGTTTCCATTTCCAAAGACGTTTATGATGTAGCCATAATTGGAGCTGGTCCCGCTGGTTTGGCAGCAGCCGTTTATGGAGGGTCAGAGGGGCTTCGAACTATTTTAATTGAAAAGAGAGCTCCTGGAGGCCAGGCTGGAACAAGTTCTAGAATTGAAAACTACTTAGGCTTTCCTAAAGGCTTGAGTGGAGCAGAGCTTTCCCGAAGAGCTATTTCTCAAGCTACTAGATTTGGAATCGAATTTGTTTCTCCCAGAGAAGTTAAAAAAATTGAAGTTGAGGGAACCTATAAAATCTTGACCTTAGACAATGATGATATGGTGATTACGAAAAGTATCGTCATTACAACTGGGGTGGACTATCGAAAACTCGAAATTCCTGGAATAGACAATTACACAGGTGCAGGTATTTACTACGGGGCTGCTACAACAGAGGCCCATGCAACAAAAGATAGAGACGTTTATGTTGTAGGTGGAGGCAACTCAGCTGGCCAGGCCGCAGTGTATTTGTCCAATTATGCAAAGAACGTAAGTATTCTAATTAGGAGAGACAGTTTGAACAGCACAATGTCTTCTTATTTAATTGATCAGATTGACAGCCTAGAAAACATCCAGGTAGTTCCAAACACGGTTGTTAAGGAAGCGCATGGGGATGATCAAAAACTAACACAACTCACTCTGAGCAATACCGATGGTTCAGAAAGTAGAAAAGTAGAAGCTGCAGCCTTATTCATTTTTATTGGTGCAAAACCATATACCGATTGGTTGGGGAATCAAATTCTCAAGGACTCAAGAGGTTTTGTTGCAACGGGTAGAGACTTATTGAGTTTTGACAATTACAACACTATTTGGAAAAACAATCGAGATCCCTATCTCTTGGAAACTTGTAACCCTGGAATCTTTGCTGCTGGAGATGTGCGATCGGGAGCAATGAATAGAGTAGCTTCAGCTGTTGGAGAAGGAGCCATGGCCATTAGTTTTGTGCATAAATATTTGGCTGAAGTTTAACATTAAGAGGGTACAAAAAAGGTATTTAGATTAAGTAGCCAATTTTCTTTTTGCTCCAAAACACAAATTTTTATAACCATTTTAAGGGGCTTTACCTCATAGTCACAACAGAAGTTCAAGGGGGTACAAATACGGATATGGAACAAACAAATTTGGCACAATGCCTAAATTTTCAGTTCTTTGCATTCCAATTTTTACACATAACGTAATATGAAACAATTTCTGGTGATTATAATGGTTTTGGGCTACACATTCACTCATGCACAATATTCGCCTGTTTCATCTTCGAGTTCTTCTTCGAACGCATCAGGAACAGTAAACTACACTATAGGACAGGTTTTCTATGAAACATCGAAGAGTCAAGAGGGTTCTGTTGCTAATGGTTTACAAATTTCTTTTGAATCTCAAAGCGACCCACAGGATTCATTGCCTGTTATGCTAGAAGAATTAAATCGATCTTTCACCGTTTTTCCCAATCCAGCTATAGAGTCTATCACAATTCGGTTTGAGGATATCAATGTTAGCAATAGAAGCTTACATTACAACATTTATGATTTGTCATCAAAAATTGTGAAGACCGGAGCTCTTGAATCAATGCGGTCGGACATTTCAGTTAAAGAACTTACCAAGGGTACTTATATCCTTGAGATTGGAAATAAATCAGAATCTAAAAGAATCAAAATAGTAAAACAATAACAGATAACATGAGAACGCTTCTACTTACACTTACCAATTTATTCATATGCCTTGTTCTCTTGGCAGATGCTCCACAAAAAATAGGATATCAAGCCATCATAAGAGATTCAACGGGTCAGCTTCTTCAAAGTCAAGTTATTGATGTTAGAGTTACGATACTTCAAGGCGGCACAGGTGGAAGTCCTGTTTATTTTGAAGAGCATAGTCCAACCACTAATGACAACGGTTTGGTAAGCTTTGAAATCGGAAATGGTATAAACATTTTGGGGAATCTTAGTCAAATCAATTGGTCTTCAGATAATTTTTTCGTTACAGTCGAAACAGATATTTATGGTCAAGGTACTTATGATATTGTAGCAAGTAGCGAACTGATAAGCGTTCCTTATGCGTTGCATTCACAAACTGCGGACTCAATCATAGGCGGAATCAATGAGCTTGATCCAAAATTTTCTCAGAGTCCTGCTGCAGGACTGAATCAAAACGATGTTGTCAATGTTAAGCAACTCAATGGAGTTAATGGTTTAACCATGGACTCAGTAGTTGTTATTCCACGTATCGCTGTTGGAGGGCAAACTTTATCGGTGACGTTTTCTGCAGGAGATCATTTGAATTTTGCTCAAGCCAGTCAAGCGAGTGCTACTTCAGTTATGCTCCTGTATCAACAAGGAACATCTGCGAGCTACATCAATTCTGTTGCTGCACATTGGTTTAACAACAAAAGAGTGGATGCTGTTTTTAATATTCCTTGGAATGCTGCAACTGGAACATATGATGTTATCATAAATCCAACGGCTACACAGCCAACATGGCTAGATAAGTTCTTCGAGATTTTCTAAAAATCAGGATTGTTTTATTTTAAATGAAAAGACAATTCCTTTTTGCACTGTTTTTTGGTGTGGGATTGTTTTTTTCTTGTTTGGGGTTTCACAGTTCGGCTCTTGATCAAACCTTGTTCCCAAGATGGTTTTTTTTCGGAATTTTTGTTTTGATATTGACCATTGCAAAGTTAAGGACAAACCCAACAATCGTTTGGCATAACATTCTTTACATTCCCTTGATCTTTCTGATTTGGGTAATGCTCTCATACACCTGGGCGGGGAATAGCACCTTATTTTTCGCACAACTTTCCAAGTATCTCCTCATCTATATGTTTGCGCTATGTTTGGCTTTGTTATTCTTCAAATCAAAGGATGATTTTCTGAAATTGTTTCTAAGAGCGATCACCATTACTGCTCTTGTAGTAGTCACAATCACGCTTCTAGAAATGTTCCAGCTTCCAGACTTAAGCCGAAAATCATTGTATCTGCTCAAAGGAATTAACGGCCATAAAAACTTGATCTCGAGTTTCCTTTACTTATGCTTGATTTTTACATCGTATGCCTTCTTTTGGCATTCTAAAAACTGGAAATATCTAAGTGGAGGAGTCTCTGTATTGATTATTGCACTGATTTTAATGATTCAAACCAGGTCTGCCTACCTTTCTTTAGTCTTGTTCATCTCTTTGTTTGGAATATCCCGAATCAACAAATTGATCATGGCATTGAGACGCATAAACACCTTCAAAGCCTCCCTTATCATGACTGTTTCATGCCTAGCACTTCTTTTGATTGTACTTCCCTATTTTTCGAAAAATTACATTGCTAAGACTTCGACAAGGATTAATACAGAATCTCTTGTTGAAACAAGTACCTTTTCAGAGAGGCTTCATATTTGGGAGAACACTTTCAAACTCATTAAAGAAAACCCAATATTAGGTTGTGGTGCTGGAAACTGGCAAATCAATTATATTAAATACGGTTTGCCGAAGGTATACCGCATTCAAGACCTGAACGTAACCTTTCAGCGACCGCATAACGATTTTTTATGGATGTTCTCAGAATATGGAATTGTGGTTTTTTCGTTGATGATATTTCTGTTCTTTTGGTTGATTATAAATCTTATAAAACTTACTGCACACAACCAATCGGCTTCCGTTCAAATACTTTACTCAGGTTTAATAGGGTTCCTCCCAATTGCCTTCTTTTCCTTTTCACTGGAAAGAGCAGAACACAATGTGCTATTCTGCAGTCTACTGGTTCTCTCGTACTTTCAAATCGCAACACATGGCCGCTTGCAAAAGGGGTTTAATATCAATATCCCCAAATCAATCTTTGTTATCCTGATCCCTACAGTATTCTTTTCTTTGTTCTTAATTCTAAAAAATGTGCAAGGGGAGTATTTTATGCGCAAAATCTATGTTGCTATGTCCAATGAAGATTACGAGAAGGTGGGGCTTCTCGGCAAAAGTATTGATTCAAAGTTCTATAGTTTAGACCCAACGACCGTACCTGTCGATTGGTATGCAGGTAATGCGATGGCAAGTTTGAAGCAATACGATGAAGCTTATGTGCTATTCCTCAATGCCCTTAAAGCTCATCCGTTCAGCTTTCACACGCTAAATGATATAGGAAGTGCAAGCTATGCAAAAGGAAGTATTGATTCAGCAATTTATTATTATCAATATGCTGCCCAAATCAACCCCAGATATGATGATGCAAAGCTTAACCTAGTAACTGTCTATATGGAACAAGGAGACTTTGAAATGGCCAAGCAATGGAACGACTTAATATATCATAATTCTCCCAGAAGGACCAAAATAAAAGAGCAATTAGACGCACATTTCAATTCTCCAAAGCTAGACCACTAGTCTTATTTCCGAACCAAGATTTTTCTGGTATTCCGTTTACCATCCAAAGCATTCATCATCAAATAGTAAGTGCCTGTTGACAAGTTGAAATCTTTGATGCTCAACAAGCAATTCGTCCCTCGAAAATATTGAGATTTAATTTGTCTTCCATTTTGATCAACTATGGAAACATTTCCTGACCAATCCTCAAGAAAATCAATATTAATGAAATCTGAAGTGGGGTTAGGATATATCAAAATAGAGGGTTGATCCAATTCTTCGGCTGAATAGTTTGTAATTAAACCACTCAATTGATACTGCATGACTATCGATTTGACATCCCCTGAAACTACAAGAAATTTATTACCATTCTCATTTCTCTCTTCAATATCTGATATTGCGTTTATAGTATCAATAACCAAGCTATGTGTAAAACCTCCATTCACATAGTTGAATATATTCATCTCATCGTGAGCAACACCATTAATATACCTTCTATTCGTAGTTATCAATTCATTATTCCCATCTGAATTTATGTCAATGACATGAGCAAAGTTCGGCCCATAGTAATTAGGGTTGGGATGGTTCAATTGAACCGCCTGGAAGCCGTTAGTTGGGGTATAAAACAGCACAGCACCACTATAATGTCCAAAATTGATCAAGTCTTCAAATTGATCTCCGTTTACATCCTCTACGAGGAAGTCATACCCATTGAATCCGGTCCATCCAACGATTATAGAATCACTAAAATTATTGCTGCCATCATTTTTAAACAGTACAATTTCACTGTCTTTGGCGAACACATCAATATCACCATCTTGGTCAAAATCCGTGGCTTGAATATATCCATAATCTGCTGTCCCAGGAACAGCCACATAGTTAGGAAGTAAATTGCCATTACCAAGATTCTTTAACCAGTACAATTTTTGTTCTCCTGGACTGCTTAAGACGATATCAGGCAAAGTGTCTCCAGTCATATCAATCACTTCAATATCAGAAGGTGTTCCCAAAGTTGTAAATAGCACTTTCCTATTACCCATAAAAGAGCCGTTTATGTTTTCAATCCATATTAACTTTTTGTTGAATTTCTCTAGTGCAACTAAATCTAAATCCCCATCTAGGTCGAAATCAATCTCTTTGATCATAGACATTCTTTCATTGCCTATGAATAAATAATCAGGGTTTCCCAATCCTGAATTTGTTCCGGGTCTCCAGATGATGTGTTCTGAAGAATGTGAAATACTAATTAGGTCCTGAATACCATCAAGATTAACATCTGCCAATATGATTTCATCGGCCCCCACAGCCGCGCACATCCATGGATATTTTACATCAAAGGCGCCATTCTGATTATATTTAAATGATCGAATGGTACCATCCCAATAACCGATCGTTCCTTGATAAAGGCCTGGCGTCAAAGGATTGAATTGTGCATACCTCATCCCATAATAGTTGTTTAGATCTGAGGGGCGACTCGAATCATTGAATAAAGTAATTGAAGTATCAAATTGACCATTCCCTATGTTTTGTACCCAGGAGACTGAAGCTCCTTCAGAGAGAATCAAATCAAGATCACTGTCTTGGTCAAAATCTAAGGTTTGGATGTATTCATATCTTCCGCTATCGATTCTTAAGCCGTTGCTAAACGACCCATTTATATTGTTATAATACAAAGCTTGGATGCCCCCTCCTATTGCTGTGCTGAACGGAGCAACAATCTCAGCGTATTGATTTTGATCCAAATCAACAAACTTGGAATAAGGACTGTAAGCGCCATATTCATCAATCAATTGATAAGTAAACGAGTTTTGATTGTTTACTAGAACAAATAATTTTTTGTCCACCTTGCTTGATGCCAAAACATCAAATTCACCATCATTGTTGATATCTCCGACATCTTCAAGTTGAAGTTGATCGCTCAACGCGCTATACAAGCCTTGTACTCCACTAAATACAGCATTCCCGTAGTTCAAAGCGTATTTGATATAACCATAACTCCAAGTTGATAAAGGTTTATTGTAGCTGAACACAACATCTAAATACGGATCGGAGTTTAATCTTGTGACAATAATATTATCAATGAGATAGTTGTTGTTTGGATTGGCTGGTGGTGCAATTTGTACTGGAGGTAAAAAAGTTCCGGTGCCGTCATTCTCGTACCACACGACTTCGGCATCATCTCTTAAAGCTACAATATCAACAAAGTTGTCTTGGTTCATATCACCATGTGCAAACCTTTTAATACTTGTAGTTTCATGGTTTCTAACATCCACAAACATGGGCGCTTTGAAAGAGTCTGTCTGAATACCTTCAAAAGAAAATAGACCAGAATTTGACAATAAAATAATATCATCTATTCCATCATTGTTAATATCAACTTGATACATGTCCTTTATAAAGTAATCTCCACCTAAAAGTATTTCACTGTTCAAGGCATAGCCGCAGTTTATCATTGTAAAAATGCTGAGCAAAAAGAATAACCTTTTCATCTTTATTTGATTTATAAGTTTCAATAGAAGCTCCAAACTTATCGAGGTTAATTGTATGTGTTAAGTCTTTTGGGACGATCAACACTGAACAAGGGACCAAATATCGATTAAAGTATATATCTCGAAATTTATGTAGGACTTAGCTAACACAATATTTAGCATAAAGTGAAAGATCCTTGAAATACAAAATAATAATTCGTTTTGATTCAAATTTTTGTTTTCATATGAAATAAAAAAGAGGTCTACAAAAGGTCTACAAGTAATAAATTGCTTTTGTTTTCATAAGGAAACACAACAAAGCTAAGTACATTGGAACCATCCAAAACAAACTGCTATGAATAAAACTTTGACCCTATTTTTTACCCTATTTACTTGTGTTGTTTTTTCCCAAAAATATGATTGTTCGACCCTCATTTCTGGAGTTGATTATGTTCCTGGTTCCATCATCACTAAACTTAAACCTGGGCATCACACCACCTCATTGTATTCGGATACCGTCCTCATGAATTACCTTAACCATTCAGGGTTTTCATCGATTGTACAACTTTTCCCATATTCAGCTAAACCCTCACAGGACAAAGATGGATATGGTAGGTCTCTTGTGGATATATCAACGATTTATGAAATTCATTACAACTCCTCCAAACCCTTGGATGAGCTTTTAAAAAAGCTCTTCATTAGCGGTCACTTTGAATATGTCCAACCTCGCTTCATAAATAAGAGTCTTTATATTCCCAATGATTCTGCGATAGGGAGTCAATACTATTTGGACAAAATCAAAGCTTATGATGCATGGGATATTGTTAAAGGAGATTCAAACATTCGTATTGCTCTTACAGATGTTGGTGCAGATTTCACACATTCAGACTTACAAACTACTTACAAAGCCAACATCAATGAACCTATAGACGGTTTGGATAATGATGGCAACGGCTATGTTGATGATCGTTATGGATGGGACTTTTATGATAACGACAATGATCTTCAAATTAATAGTTCAATATCCAATCATGGCATGGCCGTTGGAGCTTTGATTTCCGCGTCCACTGATAACCAAAATGGAATCGCAGGTGTGGGGTTCAATTCCAAAATAACTCCCGTAAGCATTGGTTTTGCTTTTTTCGTAACCCATGGATATGATGGTTTGATATATGCCGCAGACCAAGCAGCACAAATTATAAATTGTTCTTGGGGAGGTCCTCATAGATTCCAGTTCGAAAAGGACGTTATTGACTACTGCATCATTAATAAAGATGCTTTAGTTATTGCAGCATGTGGAAACTCCAACAATACTGACCCCTTATTTCCGGCAAGTTTTGAAGGTGTTTTTTCCATTGCTGCAACCGATGAGTTTGATCATAAAGCTTCATTTTCTACCTACAATAAGTTTGTAGATTTTAGCGCCCCGGGAGATTCCATTTTAACAGTAAATTTTGGCGATACATATTTTAGCGGATCCGGGACATCTGCCGCTGCTCCGATGGTTGCCGGTGCCGCTGCATTAGTAAAACAAGCATTCCCAAGCTTAAATATGCAACAAGTTGGTCATCAACTGAAAGTGACAACGGATGACATTTACCCAGTCAATCCGAATTATCAAAATCAACTGGGAACCGGGAGACTGAATATGCACAGAGCCTTGACAAACTTCATGCCTCAACCTTCAATTTCATTGGAGAATGTACACTTTGATGACTTCAATGACAATCTTTATATCCAAGGGGATACCATTCATATGACAGGCTCAATAATCAATTATTTATCTCCTTCAAACACAATTACCGCAACACTTTCTTCTAATTCATCTATTGTCCAAGTAATCAACCCAGTTATTTCAGTTGGATCATTAAATACAATGGGTTCTTTTAGCTTACAAAACAATCCATGGCGCATCGAAGTTTTACCCACAAATCAGTTTGATACCATTATTGAATTGACAGTTCATCTGAATGATGGTTCTTTCGACTTCTACAATTACTACCACATCGAAATCAACCCGAACCATATTGACATAGAGCACATTAACGACATAGCAACGACAGTCGTTGGAGACGGGTCTGTTGGCTACAATAAAATTAATGACTGGGGTTATGGAGTTGAGGGTTTCGGCTTTCATTATCCGATTTCACACCTGGGCTCAGATCATGCCGTTTTTTCCTCTGGAATTAAATTCATGCTTGGCAGTAACAATCTGGTTTCAGATAATGTGTTTCAATTGGATACCTCTTTTTTTCAGTTGGATCAGAATGGGAATTGGCAAATAATTGATTCAATTGTATTAGATCAGGATCTGACAACATCCGCAGCTATTCGTGAGATGAATTCAGGTTTGGCAACTTTTGAAACAATTTCTTCTTTCGAGGAACAGAACCACAACACTGAAACAACTTTCAAGACTTACTCCTTCGATCATCCAGGTCATCGAAAATATTACATTGCTGAATATAACATAGTCAACCAAGGCAACTTGGTCCAGGATCTTTATGCAGGTTTATTCGCTGATTGGTACCTATCATCATCAGATATAATTGCTACTGACACCAGTAGATTTCTCGGATACTGCTATTCTGCACAGCAGTATATAGGCTCCAATTATGTTGGTGTCAAACTGTTGAATAATCATCAGCTGTTTCATCATTATGGAATTGATATCATGGGAGATAGCGGTTCATTAAACATTGACAAAAACTTCTCTGACCATAAAAAATACACCACTTTGAGCACAGATCGTCATAATGCTGGTGATAGTCTAACAAGCCAAAACAAAGATGTAGCTCACACCTTAAGTTGTGGCCCATTTGACATTAATGCTAATGATACTTTTGTTGTTGCCTTTGCCATACTCATAGGTGATAGCATTGATGATTTATTGAATGCCGCAGACTCAGCACAAACTTATTATGATCTCATCAGCACAGGAACACCTGTTGGGGATCCTTGTTCATCTATAAGTGTTTCATTTGTACCTGGGAATTTAAGTCAATGTCAGTTTGAACAAGCCAACTTTATCAACACAAGTACGAATGTTAGCAACTATGAGTGGTACATCAATAATAGTCTGGTCTCAAACGCCTATCATCTCAATCAAAATATAGTGGACACCGGTTTAGTAGAAATAAAGCTAAAGGGTCATCAAGGCTTTTGTTCAAAAGAAAGCAGCGTAATATTGCAAGTCCACCCTACTCCGGTAATAGACCTTGGGCCAGACACCACCATATGCAAGGGCGACTCAATCACTTTATCGGGTGACCATTTTGGATCGTACAATTGGAGTACTGGCAGCACGAATCAAAACATTATGGTTTCCCTATCTGGATCTTACAGCTTAACGAACTATACACAATATGGTTGTACCGCCACTGACAGCATTCAAGTTGATTTGATGGGTTGCACAACTACAAATAACGAGGAGTTGATACACGAAGAAATTATAATTTCTCCAAACCCCTTCCAAGATGAATTCAATGTTTATTCCAATGAACAAGTATTGTTTTTGTCAATTACTGATGTACGAGGAAAAGAGCTTGTTCGAACCAACTCAATAAATCAAACAATTGACTTGAAAGAATTTCAAGCAGGAGTGTATTTTCTTCAATTGGATTTTGAGGGTGATAAAAAAATGGTGCGCAGAATAGTGAAATTGTAAATATTCATTGAGATTACGGTTCGTTACAATAAGATTGTTGCATGATCCTTATTGAGTAGGAGCTCTCCATGGATTAATGAATCACTGTTCAATAATTTAACTGAATACGGGATAGAAGTTTCGGGATTTACATACACGATTGAATCAAGTCTTGACTGTATCTCCCCAAACATATCCTTAAAGTTTTCTCCTTCAATTGTGGTCCCTTGACCAAATGGAAAGCCTAATGAAACACTTTGAATTTCAGATACATTGGAGATTCCATCCACAACAACGCGATCCAATTCGTAAAATGGAGCGATAACAATTCCCTTTTGAATATGCGCAATAAAGTCGTCATAGTTTTTGAATCTTATAATGCGATATGTATCCCCCAACTCTATTGCCATAAACAAATCGCTATGTCTGGGAAGTCTGCGAACTACAAGGGTAAAACTTCCATCAAAATTTATGTCTACATCATGACTTAACAAATCGACTCTATCTGGAACCAGAGGATTGCCTTTAAAGTAATATAATCCTGTTATGGTAAATGTCTCTTGAACATTAATTTCAAGCTCAAACGGCATTCCCGTTTTTATATTAATTATTTTAGATTCAAAGTTTAGTCGCTTTATTATATTCTTTTTACAAGCATGTTGGGATAAACCTATTCCAACAATTATCAAAATCTTGAAGGTCCTCAAAACAAATATATTTTGCATGATTCAAACCTATAGATAAATCCATTGCTTGATCAAAGGTATTTTGTGAATAGCTCCTTTGGTTTTTCAAAGTGCGTAGCAAATGGGTTCGGTAAATGGAGACAATAATGTATTGGTTAATTATTTACTACAATCTTATCTGATTTTAAGGGAGTGTAATCAGATCCTAATATCGAGTAGATATAGATGCCATTTGCGAGACCAGATGTATTAATTGTGAGTCTATGTGTATTCGTCATTTCCGTGGTAATCGTTTCTCCAGTGAGGCTGCTCAAGATCACTGTAAATCCGCTTGTCTCCAATTCAAAATTAATCAATCCTTTTGCTGGATTGGGATAAACATTGACACTTGAAGTATATAAATTATCAGACGCACTAGTCGCAATGCTAAGGTCACAAACTGTTAATAGATATCCTTCGGTATAAGGTGAGCTGAAGTCAAACTGACTACCATAACCAAAAACATCAAAAGTACCTGTTGGGACAGGTTGGCTATACCAATATATATCATTGTCTATTCTGATAGTGTTAGTGTCAGTTCCATTTGTAACTAACACATTAAATCCAGCTCCAAATCCGGTCCATGCCGAGGTGTCTACAATGTGCACCCCGCTCAACTCCAAAGATCTGTTTTCAGTAGTTTCGTCAAGTGTAGATACGGGAGCAGGTACTGGTGTTGTGTTAGCACTTGAGATTAAAGAAATGCTATCAGGTGCAAATTGCAAGAGGCCATTAAATTGGCTAACAGTTCCTAAAATATGTAGAGAATCTCCAGCATTCACGGTGTAGCCATTCACATCATTAAAAGAAAAAACTCTAATTCCTGCGGTGTTGATGCGATTCACAAAAGCAAAGTCAAGACCACTACCCCTCAAATCAATACAATCCACTAAACCTCTGAGTTCACATGTAACGTTAATGGAGTCAGCTGATCCATTGATATCAATACTATTAATTTGGTTGAAAGTGTAAACGGGGTACGAAACCGGAGTAGGTGTTGATGAAGCACATGTATTTATCATTCCTGGAGTGGCATAAAGTGAATCAGTACCTGTGGTGGTATTTACTCCTGTTGGTGTATTCGAAATACCCCAGTTTGATCCAACGTTGTTATCAGTTGTAGGATCACAAAGTTGTAAAGACCTACCCTGCCCGTCAGCTTCTGGAGGCCATGGAGTGGCGTCATCATAATCAACTGAATCAACAGTATTTCCAAGGTTATCAATTAAAACAATATCTTCTCCACTATTTGAAAGACCGCCACTAGTCCATTGAGCGTCAGGAATAAATCCAAAAGAATTAACGAAGGCCAATGAATCAGCTGTTATTATGTAATAGCCGCCCGCTGGTATAGATGCATTTGGAAATGTAAATGTTACCCCTTGACTAAACGAATAGTTGCTAACGCTTATTGGAGTTAAACCAGCATTGTATAGTTCAATAAACTCTTCTGATTCTCCATTTCCCGGAATATTATATAAAATTTCATTTATCACGATTTGCCCATTGCAAATTGATACAACTATCATCGCATTTATAAGAAGAAAAAGACTTTTAAGCATACAGAATATTTAGGGGGCCAAAGTAATAAATTAAAGCAAAGAATAGCTATTCTCTAAATGAAGTAAACATTAATCTTTTAAGCTAAAACACTTTAGAATTATTATTCAAGTTTTAAAGAAATTATTTTTCCAATAGGAAAAAGAAAGGTCTACAAAAAGTCTACAATTGACAATTAAGGCATCCTCAATTTTGTGTCAAGCTTGGAGCACTCTACATTGTAAGACTTAAAACGGATCATAATGTTAAATTGAAATGAGTAGCCCCGCTAGGAATCGAACCTAGATCTAAAGTTTAGGAAACTTCTATTCTATCCATTGAACTACGGGGCCAAAAATGCAAAACTACAAAAATGTTAATAACAGAAGTGAAAATAGAACTTGGCCAATTACAAATGCCAATTTGGGAAAAAGCAAGAAATATCAACGTGTATATGATATGTTACGGCTTCAATTAAATATCTTTTCTAATATTTGGAAACATCGATTTATTCTTTTTGCGTGCAGCAGAATTAGAATATTCTGCATCTTAATTCAAGACCTCTGTTTTTGATTGATTATTTCAAAAAATAGAGTAAATCGATAAAATATTTTGACAAACGCCTTGCTGTCAAAATAAAGTTGGAAAAAACAAAAAAACTCGCGAACTTCGGCAACGTTTAAGGCAGATGAGGCGTCTTAATCTAGCTGCAAAAACCAAAACATGAACCTCAGAATTACCATATTGGCATTTCTATGTCTATTCAGCTCATTTTCATTTTGTAGTGAAACAGGGCTCAAGTACATCGAAAATAAGGGACAATGGGAAAGTGACATCTCCTTTTCAGCTGCTGTTGGATCCGGTAC
>JALEGO010000735.1 GCA_022763165.1 Flavobacteriales bacterium | reverse complement strand
GATAAGGGGCATTTATAAACCAAGAGACAGGCATGTTCATAAGGGGAATTGCGGACATTCACTCATAATTGGAGGCTCACCGGGTAAATTGGGAGCACCAATCTTAACTACCAAATCATGCATAAGAGCAGGATCTGGACTTGTAACCACCAAATTGCCCGCCAGCGGTCAACAACCGCTTTTAATTCATTGCCCCGAGGCCATGCTAGATCATACAAAAGAGGAAATTCTAAGCTCATGCCCTGAATTAAAAGGATACTCTGCAATTGCCATTGGCCCAGGATTGGGAATGCATTCCGAGACCAGTTTACTTTTGAAAAAATTGATCCGAAATGCTAATGTACCGGTTGTTTTTGATGCAGATGCCCTCAATATTATTTCTCAAAATAAAACATGGCTAGCTTTTTTACCTGAGCAAAGCATTTTTACACCGCATCCAGGGGAGTTTGGCAAATTTTTAGATGAGAAAATGGTGGGCTATAAACGACTAATCGCTGCGATTGAATTTAGCAGAAAAAACAACATAATATTGATATTGAAAGATTCATATACAACTGTAGTCTCTCCATCAGGCAACGCATTTTTTAATATTACAGGAAATTCAGGCATGGCAACAGCCGGATCAGGTGACGTTTTGACTGGTATTGTAACTGGTTTATTGTCTCAAGGCTATTCAGCCCTAAAGGCGAGCATTTTGGCTGTTCATTTACATGGTATGTCAGGTAATATAGGATTGGAAAATGAGTCACATGAATCTCTTCTTGCTTCAGATATCATCGCCAATATTGGTCATGCGTTCAGCAGAATTCAAGAATTTTGAAACCTTATTTTCAATCAAAACGTTTGGGTTACTAAATTGATTTGCACCCAACATAGACTTGTGTTGGAATTGGATTTAAAAATTTCAAGAAATTAAATTTTGAAGTACTGTCATTTTTAATTAATTTAAATCTTGTCTTAAGGCCCATGATTCGTATAGTTTTACTCTTATTGTTCCCGTTTACCCAATGTGTATTTGCCCATGGCGATTTGCATGATAGGATAGAAGATATTAGTGAACAACTAGAAGAGGATTCCTTGAATACAACATTGTTAATTAAGCGAGCGAACTTATATAGGCTTCATTTTGATTATGATTTGGCTATTAGGGACTTAGGAAAAGCATCTGCTCTTTCAGCGCCTGAGGAAGAAATCCTTTATTTGTATTCTTTCGTTTACTTCGATATGAATCAAATGGATTTGGCAAAACAATTCATTGATGATTATGTCGATTTAGTTCCAAACAGTTCATCTGGTCGTGATCTTAGAATTAAGATTTCTGAAAAAATGAATGACTTTGAAGTTGCCATAGCCGATTACAGGTTTTTAATCGAACATGATCAAAATGCTAAGCCCTCATATTACACAAATCTGGCTAGAATCCACTCAAACCAAGGATCTTTTGACGAGGCTATTCAGGTGTTGGATGAAGGTGAGCAAAGTTTGGGCTCATTAATTGTAATTCTAGATGTGGGTTACCAAATTTCTACAAATCATAAAGAATATGATAAGGCCACCCAATTTATTGAGAAAATAATAGGATTGATGCAGCGGGATGAGTTGTGGTTGATGAAGAGGTATGAAATCGAGGTCATTCAGGGTCAAACTGAAAAATCACATGCTACGCTCAAAGAAGTAGAAAAGGCAATTGAAATCTTACCCAAAAGACATTTGGATAACCCTAATATAATCGCTCTAAAAAAAGAAGTTGAGGAACTCCTCTCTCGTTAAAGACTCACTTATGAACAGAATTTACTCATTGCTAATTGCACTCATTGTCTCAAATATTAATCAAATCAATGCTCAAACAAACCTCGTTTCCTTTGGAAGTTCATGGAAATATATGGATGATGGATCGGATCAAGGCACAGCCTGGCAGTCCATGTCTTTTAACGACTCTGGATGGTCTTCAGGAAACGCAGAACTAGGCTTTGGTGATTCAGACGAAAATACGGTCGTCAGTGGTGGGCATATAACTTACTACTTTAGACAGGAATTTCAGGTGAGCAATGCCTCCATATTCAATTCTTTAGATATAGATTTAACCTATGATGATGGAGCTGTTATTTATGTCAATGGCGTTGAAGTAGATCGTGTTAATATGCCTACTGGAACCATTGATTATCAGACTGCAGCGAGTTCGAATTCTGGAGACAATGCTTCCCACAACACAGTGGTTCCCAACAACCTTGTGCAAGGAACAAATGTAGTTTGTGTTGAAGTTCATAATAGAAGCACAGGTTCAAGTGATATTAGCTTTGACCTAAAATTAACGGGATCCACAACTTCGAGCAATGTGAGTTTGGAGCGAGGGCCATATTTACAACTGGGAACGCCAAACAGCATGGTAATTAAGTGGAGAACCCAAAACCCGACATCCAGTAAAGTGATGTACAGCACGGATTCATCGAATTTGAATATGGTAGTAGTTGATAGCGCATTTACTACTGAACATGAGGTGGAACTTGCCAATCTCAATCCTTTTACAAAATACTACTATGCTATTGGCTCTTTGACAGATACAATTTTCGGATATGGGGACTATTCTAATGCATTTTACACTTCGAAAACAACTGGAGATAAAAGTCCACTCAGAATTTGGGCCCTTGGAGATGCAGGGACAGCGAACAGCAACCAGCGCTCTGTGAGAGATGCATATTACAATTATTCTAATCAGAATTATACGAATGTTGTCCTACAGTTGGGAGATAATGCATATTCTGATGGAACAGATTCGGAGTATCAAAATGCTATGTTTAACAACATGTATGAGGATATTCTTCGAAAATCAGTTTTTTGGTCGACTATAGGAAATCATGATGAAAGAAGTGTAGATCTGAATTCTCAAACTGGACCGTACTTTGATATTTATACATTCCCCAAAAATGGCGAGGCAGGAGGTTTGGCCTCGGGAACAGAGGAATATTATTCTTTTGATAACGGAAATGTGCACTTCATTGTTCTAAGTTCCGAAAATGGTGATTTAAGCTCAAATGGTACTATGATGACTTGGGTAGATAATGATATCAATGCTACTACTCAAGATTGGATTATTGCACTATGGCATCACCCTCCATACTCGAAAGGTTCTCATAATTCTGACATCTCATCAAGAGAAACTCAAATGAGACAAAATGCATTGCCTATTCTTGAAGCTGCAGGGATAGACTTGGTTCTTTGTGGACATAGCCACTCATATGAGCGATCTTATTTCATTAATGGGCATTATAGTTTTTCAATATTTTATGATACTCAACAACATGAGATCGATGGAACATCAGGAGAACATAGTGTGGATTGTTCTTACCTAAAAACTACTTCTGGAGCGAATGCAGGAAAGGGAGCAGTATATGCTGTTGCGGGTTCCTCAGGTAAAACTTCTGGAGGAAGTCTGAATCACCCTGTGATGTATGTGGGTCTTGATGAGCTAGGTTCAATGGTCATAGATGTTGAAGACAATAGAATGGATGTTCGTTTTCTTAGAGAAAATGGAAATATTGATGACTATTTTACAATAATGAAAGATGTTCAGAAAGTCGAAACGCACACCCCATTTTCTGGTCAACCACTCACTTTGGAGGGGAGTTGGGTAGGTGATTACTCTTGGCCTGATGGGTCCATTAACAAGAGCATTACGCACACAGCTGTCAATGATACAACGATTGTTTTGAGTGATGGTTATTGTCTCACAGATACCTTTATTATTAACGTAACTCAGGTGCCTGTGGCTATTGATGAACTTACCTGGGAGGAGTTGGAGATTTCGCCAAATCCTGTGAATCAAGGTGGTTTCGTTAAAATTAAAGGTGCGCAAGGAGATTTGAATAACCTTGCTAATACAATGCAATTAAGAAACCAGCTTGGAGCCGAAGTCAAAATTGATTTTAGTTTTAATGGCAATGAGATGCTCCTTGGGACTAAAAACATGGAGACTGGAGTGTACTATTTGTCTTCAAGCTT
>JALEGO010000734.1 GCA_022763165.1 Flavobacteriales bacterium | reverse complement strand
ATAACATTGCCAATTTCAAGTCTTCAAATGAATACTCTCCCTTCAACTTTCTGAATAAAGGGTTTAGTTTTATAGGTTCACCAGTTTTCTTACTCTTCCTGATTTCATTGTAAGCTTTTCTAATCTTATCAAGATCAGTCTTTCTAGGTTTAAATTTATCAATATCCATTTTTGGATATTCAGCCTTGAGCTTGATCAAATGATTTACAATAGTACTTGGTGTCACTCCTCTATCTTCTGCAATTTCAATTAAAGACAACCCTTTATCTATGAGTTCCTTGGTAATCTCATAAGTAGATTTTTTAAAAGCCTTTTGCTCTATCTTCTTCTTTTGTCTTTTGATTTCTCTCTCATCATTCGTCCCTCCACAGTAAGTAATAAAAGTCTTTGCTGCTTCCTTCAACTCTTCTTCGTTCCCAAACTCCTGTTCGGCATTTGCTGCCAATTCCTTGAACCTTTTATCCGCTTTAAGAGCAAGACTATCGATTTGAAGAGCTAACTCATTAAACCCGATCAATCGAAGCCGTTTCAGGTCTTTGCATCTTGAAAGTGCGACATAACCCTGACCTCTTTCGAAAGTCTTACTCAAATCAATTTCTGCGGCATCCAATGTCATTCCCTGACTCTTGTGTATGGTAATGGCCCAAGCCAAACGCAAGGGTACCTGCATATATTTGGCCAATGACTTTCCTTTATCATCTTCCACAGACCACGCATCTTGATTGGCTGTAATCTTTTTTCCATTGAGCAATTTGACAATAGGAAATCCCACATCAGAATACTCAACAATCTCACCTGTTGTTCCATTAATATAACCTGCCTCAGGGTTATTCTTCACGAACATTACTTTTGCACCAATCTTGAGTTCAATCATTTCGGAAGCCTGAACTGACTTCTTGAAAACCTCCAAAATCTTGTCATTTCCCTTAGTTGTTGCCTTAAACTTTTTCACCTTACCTTCCAGATCCTCCAAGGCCTTTTTATTAATCCGCTCAACATCAACATTATGCGTATACAACCTGGTCAGTTGATCTTCTGAAGAAACATCATTACCACTAGATTTTAATAATCTGTCCAATGAGGGTTGAGAGATTGCCCCATCTCGAATTTCATTTAAAACGTCATTCAATTCTTGATCTTCCTGTCTGTATTGTTCCGTCAAGTAGCAAATCTTAAGATTTGCCTCTACCCAGGAAGGGGACATAAAAGCAAACTTTTCTTTGTTGGGTTCCTGACCAACTGGAGGCAATTGAAAAAAATCTCCGGAAAGCACCACCTGAATTCCTCCAAAGGACAAATCATTACCCTTAAAATGCTTGAGGACGATATTAACCATATCCAATTGTGATCTATGCAACATCGAAACCTCATCAATGATCAATACTTTGGCTCGCTCCAATTGCTCTCGCAGGTACTTCTTAGTTTCCATGCGGACTAGGTCGGCTTTACTAATCGTGTTTCTTATGCCAATACCACTCCAAGCATGAATGGTCATTCCATTCATATGAGTGGAAGCTATTCCAGTTGAAGCAGTTACCGCAACATTCACCTTTCTAGATTTCAGATAATTGATGTATTCATTCAAAACATAGGTTTTGCCAGTACCAGCTGAACCTGTTAAGAAAACATTATGACCTGCCTTCAAAATTTGAAGCGCCTTGCTTTGTTGCATAAAGACAAAAGTAATGAATCATGTGACTCATCAACAGAACTAATGCTTAACTGCGAATTTTGCAGGTTTCTCTGCAAATAGAATAACACTCACAAATTTTGAATGATTTGAGCAATTCAAAACGATTATATTCGGAAAAATGAATCAATATGAAAAAAAATTCTTTAATAATACTCGCATCGCTCTTGCACTGCGCTTTATTCGCAAATACTATCCTTGTTACTGATTTAAATGATAGTGGACTAGGAACCCTTAGAGAAGCTGTATTAAGTTCTAATGAT
Source organism: Flavobacteriales bacterium (assembly GCA_022763165.1). Classification (GTDB taxonomy): domain Bacteria; phylum Bacteroidota; class Bacteroidia; order Flavobacteriales_G; family JALEGO01; genus JALEGO01. Next base: position 4,012 of record JALEGO010000734.1, on the reverse strand, counting down.
GGAGACACTATTAATTTTTCAATAAACCTATTGCAGATTGGAAATGATAGCATTCTATTAAACACGGAAATTGCTGTTGACCATAGTCTAACTATTAATGGTATAAAAGCTTCAACAGACACGTTGTTCATTTCAGGCCAAAATAGTTCCAGGATTTTTAATATTTCAAATCAAGCTACTGTCATTCTAAATGACATCTACATTGTCGAAGGGTATTCTACAGCTCCAGGAGGGGCAATTTTTCTTAATGATACAAGCCAACTAATTCTTAACCGATGTCACATGGAAAATTCTCGTTCAGAAAGTCTGGGCGGATGCATTATTGCCCTTGGCTCCTCTAGCTTAGACATCCACGAATGCAAATTCTCAGATAGTTTTGCTAAAAATCAAGGAGCTTTTATTCATGTTTCATCAAAATCAACATTAGAGCTAACAGCCACTTCTTTGACAGGAGGAACAGGAGATTCCACACTTCGGGGAGGCGCCATCTATTCAAATGATGCCTTTGTCCTAATTGACAAAATCACAATAGACCATTGTAGCTCATTTCAAGGTGGAGCTATTTACTCGGTGGCCTCAACATTTGAGATGAGGAGATCAACGATAAATGCAAATGATGCCAATACTGGAGGCGCACTCTTTTTTACACAAAACCCTGTGGTTCGTATTAGTAATTCTACGGTTACTGGAAACCTAGGAAGTTCTCAAGCTGGAGGGCTTTATACATCTTTCGATGACTCCCTATTCATTGTGAGCAGTATTTTAGCCCTAAATCATCCTCAAGATTTAGACGTGAATTTCACTTTACTAATTTCTGAAGGCTACAATATTTTCTCAGATACCGCAATAACTGGGTCCGTCCAAACTGATTTTCTAGGTGTTGACTCATTATCCCTTGGTCTTGGACAATTGGCAAACAACGGTGGTTTTACAAGAACTATGGCTCCCATGTCAGGATCTATTGCCATCGATATGGGGAACCCAAATGACACCTCAGGAGCCCAAAACACCTCAATCTCAGGAATAAGAGATATTGGAGCCGCGGAGAATATACTAGCAACTAACATTGTAAATCGTTCAAATCATGAAATCGAATTTCACATTTATCCCAACCCCATTGTGGAGGAGTTTTCTATAATCACAGCAGAAAACAATGTTCTACAAAGTATTGATTTGATAGACATTTATGGAAAGCTTCATAAGCCAAATCGCCCCGGGAGAAATACATATAAAATAGATGGGCCACCAGGAACATATTTTATCAGGTTCAGACTTCAAGATCGAGTATACTCCAAAAAAGTAATAAAAATGTAGAGCTCTTATATATGGGAAAGTAGCATGTATGTAAGGGTTTTTCCTAAGAATTTCATAAATTGCAGGAAACAACAAAAATGAGGTTTCCCTTTATTTTCTTAGCCTTTATAGGAATAAATGCGTCTGCTCAACTGCATTTTGAACCTGAAAATTCTATTGGCGTTCATGACAGTGTGAAACAACTTTTATCACCTTGGACTGGTGGTTTGAATGCTGCACAATTCAATAATATTGATTTGGATCAAGATGGGTTAATGGACCTTTTCGTTTTTGATAGAGATGGAGAGATTGTTAGAACCTTTTTGAGAAATGACACGGTTGGAGGAATCAATTATACTTACGCTCCACAATATGAAGATTCATTTCCTGATGATTTAAAGAAATTCGTATTACTCGCTGATTACAACTGTGATGGTCATTTGGATCTATTCACCCAAGATATTTCTGCTATCAAATTGTATAAGAGTGAAAGAGGGACAACAGGAATGCTGTCATTTAGTCTTGTGACTAAGAAGATCACGTACCCCACCAATTTTGGTCCTGCAAATATCTACTGCTCTAATACTGATATTCCAACTATAGTTGATTTGGATCACGATGGAGATCTAGACATCATTTCTCCTCCCAATGCCTTCAGTTATATAAGTTACTATAAAAACAATTCCATGGAATTATATGGAGTTTGTGATAGTGTAGACTACACCCTAGGCGCAGAATGCTGGGGTAAATTCGTTGAGTTGCAAAACAACACTTTATCTCTGGATGACCCTTACTGCGATAACATTTGGACAGAACAAGGCACTTCATCAGCTCATGCCGGCACCACACTTCTAGCCATCAACTTAGATGGAAATGACAGTACCACGGCAAACCCGAATTATGATTATGACATTTTAATGGGTGATGTTTCTTTTAGAACTGTGGTTTCCGGGATTAACGGGTTGAACAAGGACACGGCTTTCATGACAAATCAAGATCTTACGTTTCCTTCATATGATGTCCCTGTCGATTTAATGTTTCCTGGGGCCTACTATGTAGATATTGATGGTGATAATACAAAGGACTTAGTATTTTCTCCTAGTAACAATACTGCTGCCTACTTTCAAATCCAAGCCAATGCCTTAGATCCATCGGATAATGTAAATAACATTTCATATTACAAAAACATTGGAAAAAATGACTCTTGCATCGCTTCTTTTGTCAAAAAAGACTTTCTAGTTGGCGAAATGATTGATGTGGGCTCAAACTCAAATCCTGTTCTTTTCGATTACAATTCGGACGGCAAATTGGATTTACTAATTGGCACACATGGTTACTTCAATAAAGCCAACAATTCATACGATGGTAGACTTACTTTGTATGAAAACATAGGTTCCAACATCATACCCGAATTCACTTATATTACGGATGACTATGCTGGCACTTCTAGTTTGGGTATTACAGGCTTGGCTCCTTGTTTTGGTGATTTGGATGGTGATGGTGATGAGGATATGATTATTGGCGATGAAGAAGGCAGAGTTCATTATTTCGAAAATCTTGCAGGCGCCCTAAATCCAGCCAACTTTGTTCTTTCAGCCGCTATCTATTCCGGTATAGATGTAAATGACAATGCCATGCCAGCGCTTTTTGACATAAACGGTGATACACTTCTTGATCTAATAATTGGAGACAATCAAGGTAAACTAAACTACTTTCCTAACACAGGTACAAAATCAACACCAAGCTTCTCAAATACACCAGATGATAATTTTTTAGGAAGTGTTGATGTGAGGGACCAATTCAACATTGGGTATTCTGCTCCAGTCTTTATTAACAACAATGGTAATAAAGGTGTTTATGTTGGCTCCTACAAAGGCATCATTTACTATTATGAAAATATTAGCGATACTGCCAACTTTATTCTTGTAGATTCTTTGCTAATTAATGCTAGACGCATTTCTCCGTCCATTGGGAAATTGTTTGGTCAAACCTTTGACGGCTTAGTTTATGGACAATCTACAGGTGGTGTCACTTTAATGAAAAAAGATATTCTCAATTCATTTGATTCTAAATATGAAGGATTCGACTTGAAAGTTTGGCCAAATCCAGCCAGACATGAAATATTTGTTAGAACAGCAGAAAACGAAGGACAAATAGATTTGATTAACATTCATGGACAGGTGGTACTCACCAAGAATTTGACTTCACAATTGAGTATTTTAAATGTTGACAATCTTGCCAGGGGAACTTATTTTGTCAGACAGATCGGGGATAGAAATGTTTCGGTTCAAAAGATTGTAATAGAATAAGTGCTCCAACTACTAATTTTAGGACTGATATTATTTTGATTATTCCCACACTTACCGAAAAGCTTAATAAACCCTTTCAAAAGGCCGTGGAGTCAGAACTGTCATTTGGAAGAAATTCTGCTCTGAAATGGCAATACCTTATAAACGAGCCTAATAGAAAATACCCAAAGTTAATCAGTCAGCATGATTTGGAGACGAACAAATATTCTGTTCAATCCGAACAGGAGCTGCGCGACCTCGCTGAACTGAACTTGAACAAACTAGAGGTGAATCTAACAAAACATCAGGATTTAGTTTCGTCTGACAATATTGAAATCATTTTGTCAACTGAACAAATGGTAAAAGTCCATGAATTGCTATCCTCTGAACAGATTTTTGTTTCGGCATCCAGAAAAGGTTGGTTTAGAGCT
>JALEGO010000733.1 GCA_022763165.1 Flavobacteriales bacterium | reverse complement strand
TGACAATGAGTCCAACGGCAGCCAAGCTTTTGGAGGAGCCAACTGGAATAATAAATTGATCAGCCTCAGAAACAGTCTTTTTTCCAATAATAATGCAGGGACGGAAGGGGCAGATTTCTACACAAACGCATCCCAAGGTGTCTCAACTAGTCAAGGCTTCAATCTATTTGAAGATACATTGTTTTCAAGTATAACCTTCGCTGCAGGTGATTTTATTGGAAAAGATACTCTTGAAGCTTTGAGCTATAATGGCAATGCGTTCACACAAACTCATGGCTTACGATGCAACAGTTTTGCGGTTAATGCAGGAGATTCTACTGGATTGGTTGACACTCTTGACCAAACAGAAAGGAGTAGGATTGTTGGATCCTCAGTTGACATTGGGGCCTTTGAACTACAATCAGATTTGATCGCTCCAATAATTGCTATGAATGGCTTGAATTTATCCGTTTCAAGACTTGGCTCCTATCAATGGTATAAGGATGGTGTCTTGTTGCTTAATGATACAAACGCAAGCTTAACAGTATCGGCTAACGGCAATTACTATGTTTCGGTATTGGATCCTGCGGGTTGTTTATTAAATTCAGACACTGTGAGTATATTGACAGTGGGAATAATCGAAAATCAAATAAGCGAAATAAGCGTATATCCGAACCCAGTGATGGACATATTGAATATCCAATCAAATGAGACAATGCAGCTTGTCAATATTTACAATGCTATGGGGAAAAATGTATTGAGCTCCTCAGTTCAGTCGAACAATCAGGCCCAAATTAATGTGGCGCATTTAAGCTTTGGTATTTATTTTGTGGAAGCGGAATTTCTCCCAAATCAAAAACCCATCCACTTTAAGTTTGTAAAAAAATAGTCTGTATTCAGCTCGGTTATTAATTCAAAGCTCTTTTATTGAATAGGATATAACCGAAATGGAATAAGAACGTCAATGGTGTACGATCACCTTGGACAACTTCAGGAATATTGTGATAATAATTGGTGCTAAAACTCAAAGGGCCAAGTGGACTTTTGTAGACGAGGGCGGCCATTGCCATTGTAAATCTTTGTTCAAAAGGATCGCCCATTTCCACCAAGTTGTCTTCTGTTTTATTGATAGTTCTATAAGGTTGGAACAAATATCCTTCTAATCTTACATCAAAACTATTGAAGGCATGAATAAGAAGTTTGTGTCCGACTGCGGCATACTTATATGCTCTAAACGTTTCCAAAAAGAGGGTTTTACTCTCAGGAATGGGTGAAAAAGCCGGAGCTTGCAATATACTTGCAGTGTAGTTGTTGAATGGATTCTGAGTGGAAAAAACACCATCTAAATAAAGACCAAGACGAAAAATACCTTTCTTCTTATAATAATTGTCATAAGTGACTTGAAATTTAACCCATTCGTGAAACTTAGAGTAGTTTCTGTTAAAGTCTGATGTGGATCCAGGCTCGTGAAATTCTTCACCCAAAACTCCTCTTAAGGAAATTTTTAAATAGGTGCCTTTATCCGCATATTGTTTTTTGTTCAGCGTAGATCGTTCATAATATAAGAATGGTGAATTGATTGTAAATGTTGTCTTGTCGGTTGTGTCTGTGCTAATGAAGTTCTTGGTTTGATAATAGCTATCCCGTAGCTCTCCAAAATTATAACCCAGTTTAATTTTACCCTTGCTTTGTAGTGGGACTCCAATTTTGATGCCACCAAAATTTTCATATTGCACCAAAAAACTTGGCTTGACATCTTCGAAAAAAGTAGCCTTACTTTTAAAGTAATCCCATCGATTTAGTGTGAATTCAGGTTCGATAAAAAATGGAATATCAATAGGGAAGTCTATTCTAGCTCTTACTTGAGTAGAACCATAGAGTTTGCCAAAATACGAATTGGCCATAAGACTGACTGCTATATTATCTAGGTAATTGTATTTGGCACTTATAAAGGCTGTATTGATAGGTCTTGAGGAAAAATTCCCTCCAACTCCAATAATAATATCTCTTTCCTTTTTTACTCTAAGTTTTAAGTCAAAGTACTCACTTTTAGGATTGTAGATGGCTGTTGGATAAATAAAACTAATCTTATCATCCGCAAATAACCTGAAGTAAGGCTTCTTCAACCTTTTTACATTGATGGTGTCATTCTTTGTTTTTAGAGACTGCTTGATATAGTTTGCTTGACTCTTTTTTAATCCTTCGATTTCAAAATTTTCAAAAATGAGTTCAGGTTTTTTTGCATTAAATTGGCCCCTTTTCTTTGCTCTTTCTTCAGGACTAATTTCAAAGGGGACAGAGCGTTTAATCTCCTTTAATTTTTCATATGTAGCCATATAGCCGGAGCTGTAAGCTTCATAAGCCCTATCAAAATCAAAAATGCCAAGGTCGCCAATATCTGGTTCAACTAGGACGCCATTTTCACAAATGACAGAGAAGTCCGTTTCATTCATCAGCATGTTTTCTATTTGTAGAAGAATATCATCTTCATTTGGTTCTCTCGCATTACTAGCCACACGACAACCTAGAATAACATCAGGAAAAAAGTCTTCATACATCACATCTGCTGGAAAGTTGTTGTAGAGACCCCCGTCCATGAGGACTTTTCCATTGACTTTAATTGGTTTCAAATAAAAAGGATATGAAGCAGAGGCTCTTACAGCATCTGAAATGCGCCCGCTTTTAAATATAATGGGTTGACTTTTGGCAATGTCTGAAGCAACGCATCTAAAAGGAATGTAAAGGCTGTCAAAATTATAATTGCTAGCCACTTCCGCTCCAGCCATCATCTCCATGGACTGAAAATCTAGAGCGACCGGATTAATAATATTAGTGGGCAATGATTCCGCCAGTTTAGTTGTGCTTGAGAGTTTAAAACTACCCCAGGAAGCGTCCAATTCTGATTTTTTGAAATAGTACATAAAATCTTCCTCAATCTTGCCCAGAGCCATATTCTTGAATTCCTCTGAGGTAAGCAGCATTTTCAATTGATCTGGAGAATAACCACATGCATATAAACCTCCAACTAGAGCTCCGGCAGAGGTGCCGGCTATGAAATCAATAGGAACATTATTTTCTTCAAGTGCCTTTAAAAAACCGACATGGGCAATGCCTTTAGCACCTCCACCACTAAGTACAACGCCAACTTTTTGGCAGTACCCGCTGATACTAAACAATAGTAAAAAGGCTAAAATAAGTTTGTTCATGTTTGAGGACAAAGACGCCAATAAAATTACGCAAAATTCTAACGAAAATATTGCTCCTTTAGTGTTTTTAGGTAGTCAATACGCTTTAGCAATCTTGTACCGTACCAAGAGAATACCTCGCCATCTACTAATAAGATACGAGAATTAGGAAATAGTTGCATGTAATGCTTTAAATGTTTCTCTTTAAATGGAAATGGTTCCGAAGAAAGCAATACAAATTCTGGGTCAGGGACGTTTTGAAAATCATGCGGTTCGATTTTTGGATACCTTCCGGGAAACAATACTCCTAAATTATTCAATCCAAGGTTATCGCAAAAATCGTTGATGTAGGTGTTATTTCCAGCGATCATTGCAGGTGCATGCCAAATGAAATACAAGATCGTTGGTTTCTGCTCGATAGGTATAGCAAGAGTCTGATGTATTCCGCTCAATTTTTTGATAATATCTTCGCTTTCAACATTTCGATTAGTGGCGATACCGATATTATTTATAGCGTTTAGTGCGTCCCTTAGCGTTTCAATTTCAGTTAGAAGTACATTGAATTGAGAAGAAAGCAGTTCAATTTGAGATTGTTCGTTTTCTTCCTTATTTGCAATGATTATATCGGGCTCAAGCTCCCGAATTTTGTCAATTTTGACGGTTTTTGTTCCGCCAATAATTGGTACTGAAGGAATTAGTTCGGCTGGATGAATACAAAACTTTGTTCTTCCAACAATTTGATTGGCAAGACCTAAGTCAAAAAGCAGCTCAGTGAGCGAAGGTACTAAGGAAATGATTCTTTGCGCCACTACTTGAGCGCTGAAATAATATCATGTTTTGTGATAATGTCCGTTACTTCTCCGTTGCTTGTCACCAAAACAGCATTGTTATCCTTATTGATCATATTTGCTATTTCGGCTAATGGAGTAGTCATTTCCACAACTGGAAATGGTTTTCTCATAATAGACTTGACCATTTTGCTCCTTAGCTCATTGTCATTTAGCAATTGTGTGAATATATCTTGGTCTTCTATTGAACCTACATATTGATCATCACTTGAGCTGTATACTGGAATTTGAGAAATATTATATTTTTTCAGCAATTCAATGGCATCATCTATAACTGAATCTTCTGACAACTGAATGAGTCTTTGGCCTTTGTGAGATTGGACCAAATCGGCTGCCATCAAATTTTCTCTTGACAAAAAGCCACGTTCTCGCATCCAATCATCATTGAAGATTTTCCCAACATACCGACTACCATGATCATGGAACAAAACAACCACGACATCATCAGGCCCGAAGTGCTCCTTCAATTGAATCAAACCCTGAACGGCTGCTCCAGCGGAATTTCCAACAAAAATTCCTTCCTCACGTGCAAGTCTTCGAGTCATGACAGCGGCATCTTTGTCTGTTACTTTCTCAAATGCATCTATAAGTGAGAAGTCTACATTTTCGGGGAGAATATCTTCACCAATACCCTCTGTGATATATGGGTAAATCTCAGCTTCATCAAAAACCCCAGTTTCATGGTATTTTTTGAACACTGAGCCATAAGTGTCGATGCCCCATATTTTGATGTTGGGGTTCTTTTCTTTTAGGTATTTTCCGACTCCTGATATGGTTCCTCCAGTCCCAACACCCACAACAAAGTGAGTCACTTTTCCATCTGTTTGTTCCCAAATTTCGGGACCAGTAGTCAAATAGTGCGCCTTACGATTGGATAAATTGTTGTATTGATCAATGTAAATGGAGTTGGGTGTTTCTGCTGCTATTTTCTTTGCCACAGAATAATAGGATCTAGGATCATCTGCAGCTACGGCTGTGGGACAAACAATGACTTCAGCGCCCATAGCTCTGAGAATGTCCATTTTCTCCTTTGATTGCTTATCGTTAAGCGTACAAATGAGTTTATAGCCTTTAATAATACAAGCCAAAGCCAAGCCCATTCCGGTATTACCAGATGTTCCTTCTACAATGGTGCCTCCCGGTTTCAATCTTCCGTCTTGCTCCGCATCTTCAATCATTTGAAGGGCCATTCTATCTTTTACAGAGTTTCCTGGATTTGTTGTTTCCACTTTTGCAAGTATCGTTCCAGGAACTTCTTTAACAAGCTTATTCAATTTGACCAATGGGGTATTTCCAATGGTATCAAGTATATTTTCAAAATATTTCATTCTATATTGAAGACTATGGTCGTTTTATTTAAATATTATCGCCTTCACTGGTTAAATACTAGTGATTAGCATTGAGGGCAAAATTAGCATTAAAAGACATATTACGAAAGTCCCAAGGTTTAATAAAATGATGTGCTTAAAATCCAGATTGATCGGCACGTATGAAATATAATAAGTTTCTACCTGAAGTTTGATCAATTGGAATTTCCATTGAATGAAGGCAAGACCAATTCCAATAAGATTACCCCATAAAAGTCCTTTAGAAATCAAATTTGCTGCTTTGTAAAGAAATATTTTTTGAATGGAATTGTTGGTGGCGCCAAGAGCTTTTAATATTCCAATCATGTTTGTCTTTTCAATAATAATAATGAGTAGTGCAGTGATCATATTGATTGCTGCCACCAGTATAGCAAAAAGGAGCACTACATAAACGTTCATGTCTAAAAGGTCTAGCCAACCAAAAATCTCTCTGTGTTTGTCAGTAATTTTTGTAGTGTTCAAGTCATAGTCTATTTTGCCATAGAGCAAATCATCTATTTTTTCCAAGTCTTCGAATTTTTCCAACTGGACATCAAACCCACCAATTTCAGTAGAGTCCCAATCGCTTATTTTCTGGATGTGCCGGAGGTCACCGATGATGAAATTCTTGTCAAATAAATCCAGTCCGGAAGAGTAGATGCCAGCAATTTTAAATTGCCTTTGCCTAATAGGTTTTTGAATAAAATACATTCTGAATTTGTCTCCGAGCGATAAATTCAACTTATCAGCCAAAGTTTTACTTAGGACAATATCATTGCTTTTTTTGTCTGGCAAAAATGTAATGGTATCACCTTCAATCATCCATTTTTTGAATGAAGTCCAGTCAAAATCCGTTGAGATGCCTTTGACTATAACCCCTTCCACCAATTTT
>JALEGO010000732.1 GCA_022763165.1 Flavobacteriales bacterium | reverse complement strand
GATTTTTTACATGTACAAATCTGTGATGAGATGGATTACAGGCTTGTTTGTGCAAATCGATCCCATTGGTATTTTGAAGACATATATCGATGAGCTGAAGGATAATCTCAAAAAAATGAATAACCAAGTTGGTGTTTTGAGAGGTCAAATGAGAAAGCTCAAGGATATCATGAATCAAAATGTGAAAACCATCAATAGTAATTTGAAATTGGCAAGCAAGGCCAAGGAAAATGACAAGAAGGCTATCATGATGTTGAAGTCAAGAAAGGCGGGACGATTGAAGGAATCTAATATGAGATTAGATGAGCTCTACAAAAAGATGGAAATTCTTTACCGAGTTCTTGTAAAGATGTATGAGCATTCTGAGATCATGCTTGAGGATATTGAAGATCAAGTGGCATTGAAAGAGCAAGAAAGAAAAGCGATTCGAGCGAGTCATTCTGCGATGAAGTCAGCGATGAACATTATTTCCGGCAACAACGACAAGCGTGACATGTTTGATAGAGCTCTTGAGGCCATAGCGGATGATGTTAGCATGAAGATTGGAGAAATGGAAAGATTCATGGAACTCAGTGGTAATTTTATGGACTCTATCGATCTTCAGAACGGGGTATTCGAAGAGGAAGGACTTGAACTACTTGAAAAATGGGAAAAGGATGGTGTTTCATTTATCCTTGGAGATGAAAAAGATATTTTGGTGCATGAAGCGAATTCAACTAGCGAGGTTGATTTAGACGCGCCTTTAGGGCATCAAGGAAAAAAAGGTACGAACCAATATAATGATCTATTTAACTAATTAATTTAAGGCATGGCAAAGACGAGGTTAACTCCATTTTCTAAAATTCTAATTGTAATTCTTTTAGTAGGAGGGATTGGATTTTTATTGATGAAACTAAGAGATCCCGGAGTTCAAAATACAATTGGGAATTTAGGTAATAATGATGGTAAATCTAAAGAAGGGTATAAAGAAATAATTAATGTGGGTGTTGTGACCTGGGGCGGATACGCAGGAGGCCAATATTTCAACAAAGGTTTTGAGCCAAACGCTGAGTCTCGATTTTATAAAGACTATGGCTTTAAAGTGAAATTTCAAGTCATCGATGATTTTGACGCTTCAAGAGATGCTTTTAAAAATGGTGAAATTGATTTGATGTGGGCTACAATTGACGCTTTTCCAACTGAGGTAGAAGGCTTGTCTCAATATGAGCCGCAAGTGGCCTTCCAGGCCGATTGGAGTCGAGGAGGAGATGCCATTGTTTCTCGGAGAGGTATCAATCGTGTCAGTGATTTAAGAGGAAAGAAAATTGCAGTAGCACCCATGACACCATCACATTCCTTTTTGATTTGGTTGTTAGAAGCTGGTGATATGACAACGAGTGACGTGACTATAGTTGAAGTGCCTAGCGCCATCGATGCAGCTGATGCTTTCAAAAGTAACACTGTTGATGCAGCTGTGGTATGGAGTCCAGATGATGAAGACTGTGTAAGTAAAGTTGCTGGTGCAAGAGTTTTGGAAAGTACGAGAAATGCTAGTCATATTATTGCGGATGTTTTCATTGCGAAAAAGAAGTTCATCGAAGAGAACAAAGAACAACTTCGTAAGCTTTATGAGGGCTGGATGAAGGGAGCCTCTGAACTGAATCAATCAGAAACGAAAAAGCAAGAAGCTGCAAAAATTTTAGCTGAAGGATTGGGTATGCCTGAAGACTTTTGCTACAACGCGATTAACAATGTTAGATTGACCACCCATGGTGATAATAAGAATTTCTTTGGACTTAATTCTAGCTACGCTGGTGTAACCGGAGAGGAACTTTACAATAAAATGAAGGCAAAGTATGATGCCTTAGGCTATGGTACTGCAGGAGCCAAAAGCTGGAGATTGTTGGCGAGCAAAGAAATTGTGACAGGAGTTGAATTGGCTGGGGCAGAGCATTCAGCAGAACAAATGAAGCAATTCACTGAGGTTAATGATGATATCAGGAATAAAGAAGCGCTATCCACTAAACGTTTAAGTATTAATTTTAGAACAGGTGAATTCATGTTGGATGAGAATGCTAAACAATTGATCGATCTTCAGTTTGTCCCAATTGCTAAAGCTTTTTCAAACTCAAGGATCAGAGTTGAAGGAAATACTGATAATGTTGGTTCGAAAGCCACAAATAAAACTTTATCCGCAAAGAGAGCTCAATCGGTAGCGGATTACTTGATACAGCAACACAATATGCCGGTTTCTAGAATCATTACAGTTGGAAATGGACCAGATAAACCTGTTCCTGGTTGTGAATCAAATGCTACCGCAGATTGCAAAGCAAAAAACAGAAGAACGGACTTTGAGCTTGTCAACGATTGAACTTTAAAGGATCTGGATCGCCTCAGAGCTGATCTTGATTCATTTATGAATGACAGTTTGGTCATTAAGTTGCTTCAGCATTTAGAAGAATAAATGAAAGAACTTTTTGAATTGCGTGGTCCTTTAGACCCTAAAAAAGGAATTATACTTGCCATAATAGGCGTGATTCTTTTGGTCGGTCTATGGACGCTTGGGGCAGAGATGCTTTCCAAAAATGTTATTACCCAAATTGACTACCAGTCAGATGCTGAATTGTCCTCCATAGCCGATAGGAGTTATTACGACAATGACTCATTACTGATAGCTGAATATGATGATCTGGAGAAATTAAATGATGAGGAATTATCAGAATATGGCCTGTACAAAAACAAAGTCTACCCTTTATTACCATCTCCTATAAAGGTTATTGAATCGTTTCCGGAGTTGAACTCGAAGGACGATCTTATTGGTAATACTTTCTTTTCAATTAAACTTAATGTTTTTGGTTATTTGATTGCGATTGGCATTTCGATCCCTTTAGGATTCCTACTGGGCCTAGTGCCACTTTTTAGGGGGATGTTCAGCAAGGTATTTGATTCTTTTAGGTTCATTCCGCTCACCGCTGTAACTGGCATTTTTATCATGTGGTTGGGTTTAGGCTCTGAGATGAAAATGCTGTTTTTAGCATTCGGGATCATGGTTTATTTAGTACCGGTTGTTGTTCAACGAATTGATGAAGTTGACAATGTCTATTTGCGTACAGTTTTTACTTTGGGAGCAAATTCTTGGCAAACTATTAGAACTGTTTACATACCATATGTCTTTTCTAAAATCATAGATGATATTCGCGTTCTTACAGCTATTTCTTGGACTTACATCACAATTGCTGAAATGTTGAACAAAGGAGGAGGTATTGGTGAGCTAATTTGGATGGCAAAAAGGCAGAGCCGAATTGATAAGGCTTTTGCGATACTAATTGTGATTGTTGTTATTGGTGTTTTACAAGATCGTCTTTTTGTATTCTTAGATGGTATACTTTTCCCGCACAAAAAGTTAAACAAAGGTAAATTGCATTGATATGGTGGAGTTTCAAGATACAAGTGCACAGGAAAATATCATAGAACTGAGAGGTATAGATCAATCCTATGATGGAGGAAAATCATATATCATCAAAGGTTTAGATTTACTTATCGAGGACAAACCTATGCAGGGGCAGTTCGTAGTGATTATGGGCATGTCTGGATGTGGGAAATCTACATTATTGCGTTACATTGCCGGTCTACAAAAACCAACCAATGGCGAGGTTTTCATAAAAGGGAAGCCCATTACAAGTGATACTAGAGTTAGTATGGTATTTCAGCGATATTCATCCCTGCCTTGGATGAGTGTTTTGGATAACGTAGGCTTAGCGTTGAGGTATCAAGGCGTTTCTAAAAAGGAACGGGATGAGCGCAGCATGGAAATGATCAAACTCGTGGGATTAGAAGGACATGAGAAAAAGTATGCTCAATATCCTAACCTTTCAGGGGGACAATTGCAGCGTGTGGCTATTGCGAGAAGCTTAATTGCAAATCCGGAAATCCTCTTAATGGATGAACCCTTTGGAGCGCTTGACATCAAAACAAGACTGCAAATGCAAGATTTACTCATTGAGATTTGGGAAAAATTCAAGCCAACAGTAGTGTTCGTGACTCACGATATTCAAGAAGCAGTTTATCTTGGAGATGACATCTATATTATGGATTATGCGCCATCCAAAATCAAAGAGCATGTCTATGTGGATCTTCCATTTAATAGATCACGGTTGATTAAAAGAGAAACTAAATTCTTGCAAATTGAGAATCAGGTAGAGGATTTAATGATGCAAATTTCTGCTGGAGGATAAGCTGTTGTGCTTAAATCTTAGAATTATTCCTTATTGCTTTCAGGAATTTAGAAGCATAAACAAAATCAACTACTTCCTTATTGTCGGTTTCCAGAATTTCATGGCGATCTCCAGTCCACCACATGTTGCCCTTGTAAATAAAGAAAATATTATCGCCAATTTCAACAACTGAATTCATGTCGTGTGTAATAACGATTGTTGTTGTGTTAAACTCCTCAGTAATTTCACTAATCAATTCATCAATAACAATGGAGGTTTGAGGGTCTAGACCAGAGTTGGGTTCGTCACAAAAAAGATATTTTGGATGAGCCGAAATTGCTCTGGCGATACCAACTCTTTTCATCATACCTCCACTTAGTTCCGAAGGAAACAGTTTGTTGGTGTTTTCTAGATTCACCCTTTTCAAACAGAAGTTTGCTCGATCAACCATTTCTTCTTCAGTCATTTTAGAAAACATTCTCAAAGGAAAAATCACGTTTTCTTGAACGGTCATTGAGTCGAATAGAGCGCTGCCTTGAAAAAGAAAGCCGATTTGTTTTCTGATATCTCTTTTCTGCTCAAAATCCATTTTGAGAAGCGAATTACCTTCAAATAGAATATCTCCCTCATCAGGTTGGTGCAAACCAACAATACACTTCGCAATAGTCGTTTTTCCTGATCCACTGGCCCCGATCAGTAGGTTTTTCTTGCCCTGTTCGAAAGGAATGGAGACGTTCTTAAGCACTTGCTTATCTCCAAAACTTTTTGATATGTTGACCACTTCAATCATTTAGGACATAAGTAATAGTTGTGTTAACCCATAGTTCAATATGAGTATTGCAATTTGTGAATTGACCACAGCTCGAGTTCCCGCTTTTCCAACACCAATTGATCCTCCTGTTACATAATATCCCTGATAAGCTGGGATTGATGAGATAGCGAAAGAGAAGAAAAACATTTTTATTGTTGCGTAAGTCACGCTGAAAGGATCAAAGTCATAAAGCAGTCCATATTGAAAATCTGCCGTGAACACCAGGCCGGTGGCTTCTCCAATCACCCATGCCCCTCCAATTCCTAAGAACATACTAAAAAACATGAGCAATGGAAAAGTGACCATAGCGGCCACAATCTTGGGTAAAATTAAATAGGAAGCACTGTTAATACCCATGATTTCTAGTGCATCAATTTGCTCAGAAATTCTCATATTTCCAAGCTCCGCTGCGATGCTAGAACCTACTTTTCCGGCTAGGATGAGCCCGATCATGGTTGATGAAAATTCTAATACTATTGTTTGTCTTGCTGTATATCCAACAAGATATTTCGGAATCCATGAGCTTTCAATGTTGGTGGCAGTTTGTATGGTGACAACCGCGCCCATAAAGATCGAAATGATGCAAACAATTCCCAAAGACCCGATCCCTATATTATTCATCTCTCGAAACATTTCCCTAAAGTAAATTCTGTGTTTCTCAGGTCTTCGAAACACCCTACTCAAGAGAATGAAATATTTACCGAAATGATAAAGGACACGCATCCTAACAAAGGTATTAGATTTATGTTAATCAAACCTGAGTTTTCTCATTCAGAACTTATGTTAGCCAACTTAAAGTTCACATAAACTGAGAAAAAAGCAATTTCATACGTATCTTTAAGGCTTAGAAATTCGTTATTATACTGTGAAGTACATCTTTCATACAATCCTAATGGTTATTTTGCTAGGTGCTGTTTTGAGCTCATGTTCAAGCAGTAATGGTTTGGCAAAGCAACCCAAGAACAAGGATTGTGATTGTCCGTCCTGGAACAAGTCAGGAAAACACTGAAATTTTACCTTTTTTACCGTAATTTTGCCAAAAGATCAATTTGCACATTTCATTATTGAAAGAGGGGACTGAGTGTGAAATCATTCAAATCAAAGAATCAGAAATATCCGTTCGTTTGATGGAATTGGGTTGCCTTCCAGGGATGAGAATGAAACTCATAAAGAAGAGTCATTTTGGAGGACCTCTGTTGATTGAAGTCGATAATGTATTAATAAGTGTCGGTGTTGAAGAATCTAAAGCCATAGAAATTGGTTTAAATTGAAGCTGGGGAAAGAAATACTTATTGTTGGCAATCCGAATAGTGGAAAATCCACACTCTTTAATCTGCTTACGGGTGTAAAGCAAAAAACGGGGAATTACCCTGGTATTACAACTGAAAAGAAGTCAGCCACACTAACCGTTGGTGAAAACAGTTTTAACCTTGTTGACCTGCCAGGTATATACAGTTTAAAGGCTAGGACTGAGGATGAACGCGTATCTGTTGATGTTATAAAAGAGAAAAGTGAATCCGGAATTATTTATGTGGCTGATGCAATGAATCTTAAGAGAAGTTTGTTGCTTTTTTCTCAACTTCCCAGAGATCAAAAGAAGATGTTGATTGTCAATAAAATTGATCTTGCCAAAAGCCAAGGTTTAAGCATCAACTCAGAACTTCTTTCAAGTCATTTAGGTTGCCCGGTTGTGCTTGTAAATGCTAAGAATAACAAGAATTTAATAAATGAAATTTTTGAATGGTCACGCATCGAACAAGACGAGAGTTATAGTTTTCAAAGTGATGGTATTGTACAGCGATTCTTGGAAATAGACAGCTTACTTCAGAATGTCCAACAAAAAAGTGTTCGTTCAGGGATGAGCAAACTGGATGCGCTTTTGGTTAATAGGTTTTGGGGTTTCGTCATTTTCTGTGCCATATTGTTTGTCATCTTTCAGTCTCTCTTTACACTTGCAGAATACCCGATGGCTTGGATAGAGCAATTATTCAGTCTCATTACAGATGCGACCAGTGCTCTGCTTCCAGATGGCGTCCTTAGGGGTATCTTGAATGAGGGAGTCCTGCCTGGGCTGGAGGGAGTTGTGATTTTTATTCCGCAAATAGCGTTATTATTTTTCTTTATTGGAATTCTGGAACATACGGGCTATATGTCTAGGGCAGCTCATCTTATGGACGGAATAATGCGGAAATTTGGAATGAATGGAAAGTCCGTCCTGCCCATGGTAAGTGGCTTTGCTTGTGCAGTTCCAGCTATCATGGCAACCCGGACCATCGAGGGTTGGAAACAAAGGCTTGTTACAATGTTCGTTTTGCCATTTACTACCTGTGCGGCCAGATTACCGGTTTACGTAGTGTTGATTGAGGCATTTATCCCTGAAGAAACCGTTTGGGGTGTTTTTGATTTAAAGGGATTGACAATGACAGCCTTGTATCTTTTGGGAATTTTAGGTGCTTTGATCGTTGGTTTTGTTATGAGTAAAATCGTAAAATTCAAATCTCAAGATCTATTCGTATTTGAGTTGCCAAAGTTAGGCTATCCAAACTGGCGCGATATTTTTCTTGGTATCTGGAGTAAGACCAAAACCTTTGTCTTAGAAGCAGGGAGAATCATTTTTATTTTGTCGATTGTTCTTTGGTTTTTGGGATCATATGGGCCAAGCGAAAGGTTTACAGAGATTGAAGAGAGATATCAATATGAAAATATTGATGCTGTAGAGAAAGAAAGACTAATTGCATCGGAAAAATTAGAACATTCTTACCTAGGTATAGCGGGCAATTTGATTGAACCGGTCATTAAACCTTTAGGTTACGATTGGAAGATTGGAATTAGTTTGATTGCCTCATTTGCGGCAAGAGAGGTAATGGTGGGGACGCTAGCTATCATCTATAGTGTCGGAGAAGAGGATGAAGCCTCCTTAGTAGAGAAAATTCAGAATGATAGTGCTAAAAATGCCAATGGGAATCCCAAATTTGGCCTAGCCATGGCGCTTTCATTATTGGTTTTTTATGCATTTGCATTGCAGTGCATGAGTACCTTGGCAATTATGAAACGCGAGACAGGTTCTTGGAAGTGGCCATTGCTGCAGTTTGTATTTATGACCTCTTTGGCTTACCTTTCGGCCTTAATAATTTTTCAAACCTTATCCTAGTCAAAATGAGTGATAACGTTCTAGATCAAAATGTATTGGACAGCGCACAGGACTTCTCATATCCCCAGAGATTTCAAGAGCTAATGGACAATGGTTATACGGTAGATATAGGTCAGACCTTAAATAAGGCATGGGCTGTTTTGAATAAGGATATTGGTAGCTTTATCGGTTATACTGCTATTCTTCTTGCAATAAACGTTGTGTTGGGTTTGATTCCTTTTGTAGGTAGTTTGGCTTCAATTGTTTTGAACGCACCTTTGGGCATTGGTTTTGCAATAGTTACATCTAAGATTTTAAATGATGAGCCCTACACTTTCAATGATTTTTTCAAAGGATTTGATTACGTTGGGCAATTGTTCCTTGGTGGCTTAGTTTCTGGTATATTCGTAATTATAGGATGTTTCTTATTATTAATTCCTGGTATCTATTTAGGAATTGCTTATTCCTGGGTAAGCATCATCATCGTGTTTGCTGGTTACGAATTTTGGGATGCTATGGAAACGAGTAGGAAAGTAATCACAAAGAAGTGGTTTTGGTTTCTACTATTCATGTTCGTATTTGGTCTGATAAATGTCGCTGGTGCTTTGGTTTGTGGGCTTGGTCTGTTGATTACCATGCCTTTAACCAGTATAGCGATGTTTGTGCTCTTCAATGACATTGTTCACGGGGGTGTCAGTTCTGACCTACCCACTAAGGATCACGAGTTTTCTTCCTAGTTAGATTGAGAAAATAGCACTTTTTTATGCCCTTCTTAGATTTGATGGGTCGGCCTTATTTTCAGCAATGCACGAAATCTTTCACTTGTGTTGGTTTCATAGATATCGCAAACCATGTCACATTGAGTGATAAGGCTTTATAATACGATAAAGAATTTGAACTTCTCTTGATATTTTGTAAATTAAATCAACCTATTCACTCAAATCTCAACAAATGACCAAGCAATGCCCAAATTGCCAAGAATCCTTTTTTGGCCGCACAGATAAGAAATTTTGCTCTGATTATTGCCGAAACAGCTTTAACAACCGCTTAAATAGCGATACCACTAATTTCATGAGAAACGTCAACAATACGCTCAGAAAAAACAGAAGAATTTTGTCAAAGCTCAACGTAAATAAGAAAACAAAAGTCTCTGAGAAAAAGTTGAAACGAGAGGGGTTTAATTTTGAGTACTACACGAATATTTACGAAACCAAGAAGGGATCAAAGTATTTCTTTTGTTACGATCAGGGATACTTACCAATAGATGGTGGATTCTACACCTTAGTGGAGAAGCAGGATTACGTGTGACCTTTAGCGTCATTTTCAATTTCAAATATGCTTACAAGCTCAGGTTGATAGAGTTTAAATGCGATCAAGTTTTTCATGCCTAAAGCACTTACATTGAATTGAATGAAGTCTCTTTCACGTTGAAGTTCAGATACTAACTTCTTGATTTGATTCTTTTTATCTGATAACAAATCTTCTTCGTTGTAATAAAGTTTTATGCTCATCCAATATGTGGTAATACCGAAAATGTTGGTTGCCATGATAAATCCTTTGT
>JALEGO010000731.1 GCA_022763165.1 Flavobacteriales bacterium | reverse complement strand
TTGAGGGATCTGATATCCTGGAAAGTTTTCTTGTTGTGTACTCGTCCCAAAGATTTTGTCGAATTCACCTGCTTGATACCATGCAGAGAATGTGGCAACTTCCTTTCGAGTAGAACCAAAGTGTTTATCGTATTTTGTACATGTTGCTGCATCTATAGATGCTGTGTTGTCATTCCTCAAGGGACCGGTCCAGAAGTCCACACCATTGTTTCTGAATGTTTGGGCAGCAACTTTAAGGTTGTTGCTTACATCTTTGCCTCCTATCCAGAGTGCTCCAGCAAAAAGGGAAGTTTGTCCAGAGTTTTTAGGAATCTCATATTTGGGACTTTGTTGCAAATCCCACCACATGTCACCTCCACTTTGAATGAGTGCCCTGACATTGTTGATGTTTAGTTCATTGGTTGAACTTGGCGCGATGCATGATGCAGCGACTTGCTTGATTTCATCCGTTTTACCAGAATTATTCCCGTTGTTTCTCCTGGCCGATGAAGACAAAACAATGACCAGGCCTAATGCTAAGAGTAGACTTTTTTTCATATTCCTATTTTGTTGTTTGGTGACCTTAAAAAGGTCTATACTGCCTGATTCTTTATTAATTTACTTTAGTTTCTTGAATGATGCCAGTCACAGATATTAAGTGGTATGCTAATATCCATGAATGGGCATATTCAAGCTGATTGTGGTTTTCATTCATTCTTTCGAACTCGTCTTTTCTCCAAAATCTACGTTAGCTCTTCTTCTCAAAATGCTCGAGTACCCCACTCTTAACAAATGAGCGATAGCTCCCGATAAAGAAAGTCTATACATTTCATTGTGTTTTCGAAGCTCTTGAGATCTCAAAAACCATATGAAATGAAGGCTTTCTAATTCGGGACTAAAGCGAATTATGATCATCTAAAAATTAAATCTAAACCCTAACTTCATTCTTCGTGGCAAAGCATACATAGCACCGTTATTTACTTTTAGCTGATATAACTCCCTAAAAGAATCGGTATCGGTTTGAGAATTAATGTCGTTTTGAAATGTGGCTTCGGTCAAATACCCATCATCATCAGGATTACCAGTAAATTGATACACTGATATGATGTTTTTCATATTGAAAATGTTGTCAATTTGTAAATAAATTACCGCCTCATTGAGGGTTTTATTATCCTTGCCTTTTAACTTGATTCTTCTATCGATTGTATTGCTAAACAAGAATTGCCAAGGCAATCTTGAACCATTGATAGAGCCATCAACAATGGGCCTTTGCGAAGAAAACAGACCAGTTGAGCTCACATTGGCTCCTGCAGTATATGGCCTTCCGGAAGACATATTCATAGTAATTGCAGTTCCCATATTTGCAAAAAGCTTTACTTTCTTTCCATTTATATTCAACACTGGGCCATTGTATTCTTTTCCTTCCTCATACCGGTAATCTACATAACCTGAAATCGCGTGTCTTTGATCAAAGCTGAGTGGAACATTGGTTCTTAAGTTGGGCTTACCCGTTCTTGCTAAACCTAAACCTGAAGTTTCACTGGAACCTGTTCCTTCAGCAAACTGCAGGGTATAAGACACATTTGCAGAAAAGTTCTTTTTTGCTCTTAAATCATAGGAAAAGGTAAACCCTTTGGCTGTGGCAAAATCCAAATTCTCATAAGTTATATAGGCGTTTGGAAAAGCTTGTGTGAGATTCATGACATTGACTAAATTTCTCATTTCCCTGTAGTAGCCTGAAATGGTCATTGCAGAGAATGGGTTGAGCTTTTGTTTAAACCCTATTTCATAATCTATGGTTTGTTCTGGTTTCAAATTCCCATGTGAAATTGGGTTAGCACCAATAGACTCGATAAAGTAAAAATTTACCGGATTCAACCGCGCGCCAGCCGATGGACGCTTTGTAAGAATATCATAATGGGCAAAGAACTCCGCCTTATCTGTGATCGGAAATGCAAATGAGATTCTTGGCATCACTTTGATTTGAGGTTTATAATCTTTGAAAGAGCTGGCATCAATATCTTGACCTCTGGTTTTTGAATTATCAACCAACAATGGTGCTATACCAGATGCCGTTTCGAGAATGGACGCATCTTGTATTTCAGAGCCCTCTGCGTTGTACCAAGTATGTCCATCCCTGAAACCCACAATGGAAGTTGGATTTTGTAAGTCATTAACATACACAACATAGTCTGATCCAATGTTTTCTGGTATGCGAATATTTGCATCAGAGTCAATGTAGGGAGATAAATCATCGCCAGCCTTGACAGTAGGAAATAGGACGTAAGGGTCAGCGATAACACTTTGGTTCGCATCAAACCTATCAATCCTTAAACCTACTCGCACGATTAAATCCTTCATGGAAATTTTGTCTTCAATATAGGCAGCGGTGTATATTGGACGGTACGGAGCTATTGCTCTTTGGAAATTTCCAAACTCATCTGTTTTAGTAAAAAAATCACTTAACCAATTGGAATCATATTTTTTTATTTTGTTGCCATGGTGATCATAGCCATAATAACTGACCAAAGAAGATCCATTGTTTAACAATTCATCTGCACTAAAGTATGAGATAGAATATGTTTTGGGATCGTAATTATCAAAGTCCACATAGTCTACACCATCGGGATCAAGGCCTAAATTCTTCCTTACATTGTAATCGAAGAACGACTGAAACTCATTTGGATCGATTTGCCCCATATATTCTCCTGGTGAGGCATTGAGCCTGTTATAGTCAATAGTAGGTTGATCAAACACGTACTCGACAATTGGGTTACTGATATCAAGATTTGTGATATGGTTGTTCATCAATTGACGACCAATTTCCCAAAGCCTTCTTGGCTGATTCACCTGATAGGCTCTTTGATTTCTTTGTTCATATTCCAGACCAACATTAATGGTATGATCCTTTATTTTTAAATACCCGTTTGCACTAATTCTGAATTGATTTTCTCTAGAGTTCTGATAATCTTGATACACATTTGCCGGAGTTCTCCACATGCTGTATACACCTCTTCCATTAAAAACCTCATCGCCATTTCTCAATGCCCCTCCTTGCTGGAGATTATCTAAATTTTTAAGCGCATCCTTTGCCAAATCGCGATTATAAATCACATTACCATTTTCATCAAACCCCTCATAACCATATAATTGATAGTAGCTTTCTGTTATTCTTGCCATATCTTCATTGATATCAGAAGCCTCGAAAGTCACTAATGTATCCTCAAAAGTTTGATGAATAAGGCCGTTGGTTTGAAGTAGTGAATCAAAACCGGCTGCATATGTCCTTCTTTGATAAGTCTTAAACTTACCTACATATCCATAATCGAATAACCTGTCTCTATGTCTAAAGTCTTGCCTTCCGCGATTCCTTTGCTGATAACTTAGCTGAATCGTATAATAAGCAGCATCAATATTGCCCATCTTGTTTCTGGAGGTATCGACAAAATCATGTCTGAATTTCATATATGCCTGCCAAGAATTATTGTATAAATCCGGATTTGCAGATGTGTTCATTAATGTATTATGAAATAGATTTCCTGTAATGATGTTTCCTGAAGTTGAGCGGTAGAAGTCGTTTCTGCTTTGATTGAGATCAAGCAAGCCTCCAAGAGATAATGTAGTTGTCGGACTCGTTTTAAAATCGATTTTGGTTACAATGTTGGCGCCTTTAGCCGCAACATCTTGTCGCGTTTTGCTTTTCTCAAGATCGGAAAGTCTTAAGAATTCATGATTCAAAATGGTCCCCCCTGTTTCTTGATCAAAGCGCAGGGGCTCATCTCTCAACTCAGCAAGTTTTTCGTCTTTAACACTCCAAGTTCCCAATATTGATGGTTGTGGATCTACCTGATGTCTTAAATTTCCACCGACAAAGAAACTCGCAATTGTAGTGCTGTCATTTTTTTTGAGTAGCGGACCTAGTAAGCTAAATTCTAATTGATTGTGAGCAAATGCATCTAAACCATACACTTTTTCACCCAACTTATAACCCGAACTTAGATAATCGAAGCTTCCTTGTAGCTTGCTCGCACCACTTTTGGTCGTTAAATTGATTACTGCTCCAGTGACATCACCATATCTTGCGGAAAGCCCAGAACTCATAACAGCCAGTTCCTGGATGGCACTTTTGGGCAGTCTTGGTGTTCCCCACATTAACATACCATTGACTACATATCGCGTGGCATTCGATCTTGTAGCATTTACATTAAATTCATCTTTCCCATCATCCTGATAACCCATATTCGGAGCCGTTTTCATAACATCAGCTATGGTGGTTCCAGGAAGCTTTTCAATAACCTTATCATTGACAACATGGTCATCTGCTTCGCCTGAAGTGAATATTGGGACTACATGTTCAACGAATTCATACACATCCATGTCTGTCCCTGACTTGAGCTTTATATTTACCCTTGCTTCCCCAACCGAGGACACTTCGACATTTGTATACTTCAGATTTTTATAGGCAATATGGCTAATATCTAGATCATAATTCCCTGGATCTAAATGCTGTAACTCAAAATTTCCATTTTCATCAGTTGCTGTTCCTGTAATAAAAGTACCATTTCGATATACCTTTATATTCGCAAACAAAACAGGTTCCCCACTTATGTGTTCGGTGATACTTCCTTTGATGTTATTCTGAGCTTGTAGGTTATTGGCAAGTAATAGTACGATCACCAACAGGGGTATAGTTCTTATCATATAACTAGTTTTACAATTCCTGGAAACATTTCCAGCTTCTAGTCTATGATTCTTAGCAGCTTAGTGAGTAGCTTAATGCTAAACTAAATTGTCTTTTAAATTTAAGAATAGGAATAAGGAGTTCTTAAAAGGCTCGACTGTTTTTGTGAATGGCAAATAATTTAAAGTGAACGGCTGGCGGGATTCTACTTGTTTGGAAAGTTCTTCAGAAAATCTTCTTTTCTTCTTCTTGAAACCATAACTTCAGTTCCGTCAACAAGTTTTACTGAGCCACCATCTCCTTTGTAATAGTCCGTCACATACTCTAAGTTCACCATATGTGAGCGATGTACTCTAAAAAAATTATGTGGGGTCAAGAGCTCCTCATAAAATTTGATGGTTTTTGAGACAAGACGTTTAGATCCATCTTTCAGAAAAAATTTGGTGTAGTTTTCGTCAGATTCACACCTTAGTATGTCTTCAATTTTCACGAATGATAGACCGTCAAAAGTAGGCAATGCTAGTTTGGTGAGATTGTTTTGTTCACCATCAAGGTTTTTAATGAGATTCGTTACCTTTTCTTTGCTTTGCATTTTGTTTTGCATCTTACTGACCTTAGCCACAGCATCCTTCAATTCTTCGACATCTATTGGTTTTAATAAGTAATCGATTGCACTCAACTTAAAGGCTTGGATTGCATACTCATCAAAGGCGGTGGTAAAGATGATTTCAAAATCTACACTCTCCAGTTTATCAAATAATTGAAAACCGGTTTCTCCCTTCATTCTAATATCCAATAATATAAAATCAGGTTGATGCTGTTTGATTGCCTCAACAGCAGCGTCTATGGTCCCTACCAAAGCAACTGGTTTTACTTCAGGACAAAACTCTTCCAAAAGAAACTTTAAGTTTTCTCTTGCCTTCTCCTCGTCATCAATGATTACCGCTTTCATCAAAATCTAATATTTTCTGTTAAAAATCTCGGAATGAATAAACGCCTGCCTAGCGTTGAATGCTACTTCATCTTCTACGTCTAACTCAGCCGCTTTAGGTTCAGGTTTCAATTTTCTCTTTTTTGAATGTAAATCACTAGCTTTTGTTACAGAAACGCCTTCACCTTCATACTGATCAATTGCATCTTCAACTGTATCCAACTTAGAGGGCGCTTTGGGCTTTGGCTCAGGGGCTTTTGGGGTGTTTCTTCCTAATAATTCATCTAACACCTTTTTAAGATCTTCCTGAGGTGATTCATTTTGTACTGGAGGAGGATTGGATATTTTCCTTTTCTTCTTATTTGCTCGATTGATCGCCCCAACAACAAGAAAAATGATAACAATTAAAAACTTTATTATATCCTCATCCATTCTGATCTATTTAAAAAGTCTTCCAAAGAAGAAGCCCTTTTTAGACGAATTATAAGCGTTTGCGCTGCGCTTAGCTTTTTTCATTCTTCTTCTTGTGGCCTTATCTTGCTGTTTCCATTGTGTCTTCTGCATTTCTTTGATTGCTGCTTCCTCCTCGGCCTTCTGATCTTCCTCTTTTTTAGCTAATTCCTTTTTTCTTTTCTTGATATTGGTTTGCGCCCCTCCTTCAATACCATTTTTTTGAGCAAAGGAATCTGCACTCACCAGAAAAATTAAAGAAATCAAAATCATTCTCAACAAAACAGCGATATTTTTTCTAAATGAAAGACGAAATCCCATCAAATCACGTATTGATTAATATGAATTCTGTAAATTTAATTGAAAATTAATTCTTTATGAAGGTACAAATTTTATGCCTCTCTATATTATTGGGTGTAGCGAATTGGTCTTGCAATAAGGACGATATTGACGCAATACCTTTGGTGGCCGTAGATTTGACTTTATTTTTAAATGACCCTGAATATATCAACTTATCTACAGTCACAGGCTGGGAATATATTCAAGGAGGCTCTATGGGCATCATAGTCTATCGCAGTTCAATCGATGAATTTGTTGCATTTGAACGCCATAGTCCGGTTGATCCCCAAAATGCTTGTGCTGTTATTGTTGACTCTGCAAGTTTTTTGATTGCAGATCCTTGCTCGGATGCCACATTTCTTCTTTTGGATGGATCTGTTGTTAGCGGGTCAAATGCACAACCATTGAAACAGTATCAAACTTATTTTGATGGCTTCGATGTACTGAGGATATTTAATTAAAACTGTTTTGATAAATTCAGAAAAAGATGCTGGAGTTAAACAAACATTCCAGCAATTGCCGCTGTGATCAAACAGGCTAAAGTACCCCCGATCAAGGATCTCAAACCTAGTTGAGAAAGCAATTTCATTCTTGAAGGCACCAAACTACCTATTCCTCCTATTTGAATTCCAATAGAAGCAAAATTTGCGAACCCGCATAGTGCATATGTAGAAATGATCACAGATTTATCAGACATTAAACCATTGAGTTTCATTTTCGAAAGTGTATCATATGCGAAGAATTCATTCAACATGGTCTTTTCACCTAACAACTGTCCTACAGCCAAAATATCGCCACTTTCCGCTCCAATGACCCATGCTAGAGGAGAGAAAATCAAGCCAAAGACATACTGAAGTGACAAGCCTTTATACAATCCATCAGTTGCTGCAGCGATGCTTGCGTTGATATTTGTCCAATCACCAATTGAAAACAGAACTTTATTGAAAAGGAAAATGAACGCTGTAAAAGCCAATAACATAGCTCCCACATTTACGGCAAGTTTTAGGCCATCTGTAGTCCCTCTAGTAATCGCATCTAAAATATTGGAACCTGCTTCATCTCTGGGCACTTTTAAATCATCTGTTTCTGAAATACTTTCTGTCTCAGGAATCAGTAATTTAGCCATAACAATTGCAGCCGGAGCAGAGATAATAGAGGCCGTTAATAGGTGCATTCCAAATTTCAATTTTTCCGCCTCAGAATCACCTCCAAGCATAGACATATATGCACCAAAAACCCCACCTGCTATTGTTGCCATACCTCCAGTCATTAAGCACATCATTTCTGATTTG
>JALEGO010000730.1 GCA_022763165.1 Flavobacteriales bacterium | reverse complement strand
GTTTGTGGCATAGGACCATCAGTAGCTGCTACTACTAGGATCGCACCGTCCATCTGAATTGATAGACTACGCACTTCAAAGTTACAATAAGGCACTTGCGCTGCCTTTGTACAATGAGGATGCATACTACTACGTGGGCAAGTTATATTTTGATAAAGGACAATATGAAAATAGTATTGAAAACTACTCAAGATATCTTCGCTCCAATTCCAACAATAATCATGTCAAATATCAAAGAGGCCTGTCCTATTTTATGAATAGAAATTACGAACAGGCTATTGCAGATTTTGATAGTTATCTCAGTCAATATTCGAATGTATACTACGCTTATAATAACCGTGGTCTAGCCAAGTTCAATCTAGAAAAATACAATGACGCGATTGAGGATTACTCGAAATCGATTAGTGTCAACCCTAATCACTTTGAGGCTTATTATAAAAGAGCCTTTACGAAGGATCATATTGAGGATTACAAAGGTGCGATTGAGGATTATACATTAGTGATGAAGTTCAAGCCCAATGATCATGATGTCTACTATCAAAGAGGGGCTTCCTATTTTAGGATGGGGGACAAGGAAAGCGCCTGTAAGGATTGGAGTAAATCAATTGAACTCGGGGGAACTTCCGGAAAAGATGTTGTAAAATACAATTGTGATGTTGAGGAATAATCTAATACTACTTCTGATAATCTTAAGCTTTTCATGCGAGAAAGACGGGGAAGTATCCGTCAGGAACACACAGACACTTGACGAGTATATAACTGCCTTAGAAAAACCTTCTGGCTATCGTGAAGTTATTTCTTGTGCTGCGCATGCTAGCAATTTTGATGGTATTAATGTCTTTTATCTTCCAAAGGCTGGTTCACATTCTTACAAGTTGTTTACTACAAATACGGAAGGCTTTGAATATCGATACAGTGAGTTTTTTGAAGCTGCCGCGCAGCTTGATGATATTTTCAATGGAGCGATGCAGAAGTTTCGTTTGTTGGATAAGACCGTCAAACAATGCGTTGTGACGTATATCAAAAACGATACTGTTTTTATATCTGATCCTATCGTTATCAAGCCAGACGCTGAAGGTGTTCCCAGTAATCTTTTGCAAATAGATTTGGAGGATAGCCTAAATCCGAATTTTAGTTGGAAGAATGATACCCTTCGCGATAACCTCATTTATTTTCAAATAGTTTCAGATCAAAATGATAATATTCTATCCGGGACTTATACTTATGATAAATGGTTTCAATATTTGGATAGAAACAATGTTGTTTTGGATACTAAACCTGACTTTGTTCCCTTGAAAACTTCTGAGCCCTACAAGATCACTATCATGGCTGTTAACGATTATAACTGGGTGAATTGGATTGTTGAAGATCAGTTTTCTTTTTAGATTTACTTGCTAGTGATAAGCTTCTCAAAGAATTTTTTGTAATCCTCCTTTCTCCTAGGTGTAGAAAGCAAATACATAAAGATTTTACCATCAGAACATTTAAACTTTCTTTTATTGGAAGATACATCTTTCAACTTATTATTAAATCTGTCATCAGATGATAAAACTTGTAGAAGTTGTCTCTTGAAGTCCATGTAAAACCATTCTTCGTTTTTAATAAACAGGCGGCATGAATTCTGATTCTTGATATCTTGAATAGTGATCCATCCAGAATGTATCGTAAGATCAATAAAATCATTTATGACAATATTATGCACAGTATCAGAGTAGAAGGAGTTTGAACTACTGTCAAAATTTAAAAGGAGCTGCGGGAATTGAAGCTTCATAAATTTTGACTTAATTTTCTTAGAATTGTATTCTGGGTAAAGCGACCGTATAAACTGTTCTTGAAGACTGTTCTTGAAGTAGAATCTCAGATTTAAGTTATTCTCGTCATACGTGACAGCGAAAGCTTCACTGTTTATAGAATCGCAAAGGCTGTTGAGTCGAGTTGATTGGGCCAAACAATTCAAAGAAAAAATGAAACTGAAGCATAAGAGCACTCTCATTTGGCCAAGTTATGATAAAGAAAGTTAGATAAAATTGACGAGATTCATTTTGAGGGATTTATGTTTTTAGATTCCCACAGGGCAAATCGAGTATTTGAAGTGTTCACACAGTTTCTCTTGATCCATCGACAAGCAGCATTAAAGTATTTTAAGTTATCCTTCCGAATTTCCTCAGGTATTTTGTTCCCGTAGGGTGTATTCTCATGGGTGTCGATCCACAGCCTATCGTTAATCAAGTCTTTTCTGTTCCATTCGATGCATGATCGGTTCCAACTTCTAATTTGCCACATTTCATGATCAAAATGACCAGGAGAATCAATTTGGTTAGAAGAATCTTTTTTTATTAAATCTTCAACTCGTGTATCTATAATGAGCCACTTTTTGGCATTCTCCGTTTTGATCAATGTTTGTTTATCCCAATGCTTGTCATAAAGATGATTTACAACTTTTATTGGGTATTGGCCTTTTAAGAATTCAATTAATCGTTTCTCATCCTCTGGAGAAAGACTTATACCTATTTGACGACCCATTCGTTTGACTTAAGCTTACCAAACTTCAATTAATTCAGAATAATCTCCATCTCCCATAACTTTAATATCAATCTGGGCAGGGATAAAGCTTTTTCCTTTGTAAACAGGTGAGAGATTGTAGTTTAAATTTTTTCCGGACTCAATCAGTCCAATGAGTTTTTTGTCATGACGATCTTTTAGGTCTTTCACATTTTTCGGAACGTACAAAATGTTTTCCGGACCTTCGGATCCTCCAAATTCTAGTGGCATGCAGTAAATAATTTCGAGTACGCCTTGATCATGCAGTTCTCTCGCTTTTTCCAGACTGTCTACTTCCTCAAAGTTCCAATCAACCTTGAAGTTTTTATTTTTAAATAGTTTTCCGAACATATATGATATTTAGTGTTTAACAATATTTGGTATTTGACTGTATGAGTATTCAAGTACCTTGATTTTCTCGGAAGAAGTTGGCAATTTCAATCATTTTATCTTCTTCATTCCGTTTACTGATTTCTTGAACTTCTTCGCAAATTCTTAGCAAACAACCATCTTTCATTTCCAAAGTTTCATAGAGATCATTTTGATGCTTAAGCCCAGTTATTTTGGAACTAAATTCTCGCATTACATTTTCACTCCAGTAATTACACCAATAAACGCCAGGCATAGCCAAACGATCGAGAATTGAGTTTTCAAAATAAGCATCCTCTCTGGTTATATCGCATAATTCATGAAATCTGTCGTAATTGTGTACATAGGAGGTGTCGAACAAGTCTTTGGCAGCCAAGTGTCTAAATGTATCAAATATCAAATTCGAATCAGGGGCTGAGTGAGATGTGATTTTTACGGATATTCTTGAATTGTGACTTTTAGGAAAAGACGTTAATGCGAAATACCAGGTTTCTTCCTGATCAGTTAGGGCTACAGCGAAATTGTTATAAGTCTTTCCCATTTTAGCATTGTCTATGAGTTCATCAAATCCTTTGTAGTTCTTCATTGGTAAATATTCCATGTTTCTATACCAAGATTTACCAATCAATTCAGTTCGACCAAGAAGATTATTATTGCTCAGTGTTGAATAAATGTATTTAGGAATAGAATTAAAATTACCTTGCCAATCATGGTTTCGCGTGAAGAAATCCCAAATTAAATTCATGTTCGAAATAAGAATTATTGGTCAATGAATATTTTTTCTATGGCCGAGTATTCTGGCGTTTCAATTTGCATGATGTAAATCCCGGTTGAAATTGAATTTAGATTTATTCGAGTGGGTTCATTAATCAAATCCTCAAAACAAATATGGCCCATGCAATCAATGAGCTTCAAGTTGGCGGGATATGTCCCAAAATCAACATGTAAGAAATCCGAAGCTGGGTTCGGGTATATAAGCATATTATTAGCCTCTTTCATATTTATTGAAGTGATAACTGATCCCGAAGGTACTTTTCCATATCTAACGATTTGACCGGGAGAATTTAAAGGACCTGTCGCTCCGACTGCATAGCAGAACTTATTTGATGGACATGAAATATCAAACCAGTAACCTGTTGCATTAAGATCTAATGTCCAATTTGCACCTCCATCAATACTTTTGTAGATATCACCATAATGATCCCCAATAAACCCGGTATCCTTGTCCATGAATGCAACTCCCCACGGGATGGTATTTGCGGATCCGATAGAATCCCATGTATTCCCTGTATCCGTAGATCGAATGATGCCGCCACTTGCATCTAATGCAATAAAAGTAGAGTCACCTACGGTACAAATACTTGGAAAAGATGCAATGACACTACTGGGACTTGCAACATACGACCAATTTATACCTTTATCAGTGGTAAGTTGAAGAGCATTGTAGCCTCCAACAGCAACCCCTACAGAGTCGTTCAAGAATGCTATATCTTGAGTTGAAACTGAGGTCCAATGATTGATTGACCATGTCGTGCCTCCATTCGTTGTTCTGTGGATTTTATCACCGTCAGCACCTATGATTCCTATACTATCATTCAAAAAATATACGGCCCCAGAAACACCGCCTATCGGGGTAGCATATTGAGTCCAGTTGTTGCCACCATCCTGAGTGGTGTAAACAACCCCATTGCTCCCAAATACATGAAATAGATTTGTATCAATAATTTGTATGGAAACAATATTAGGAAATGCTCCAATATCAATGAACTCCCATGTCTGGCCGTAATCCTGAGTTTTATACAATTGACCTAAATTTCCACCTACATAACAAGTACTGTCATTTAGACATTCAACACGTCCCAGTGCAAGAGCATTTGCTATAGATAAATTGTTCCACTGAGTGAATGCTAATTCAGGAGTGATTAGAGTATTGATTAAACAGATTATTAGGAATAGTTTTTTTTTCATTTTGATTGCATTGTTATATCTCTAGGTGAATCAAGTATCTATTGCAAAGTCTGTCAACCTATCACCCTCAACAAATAATGTAAAGTGAGCAAATGGATCCTTTT
The DNA here is from genome assembly GCA_022763165.1 of Flavobacteriales bacterium. Lineage (GTDB taxonomy): Bacteria > Bacteroidota > Bacteroidia > Flavobacteriales_G > JALEGO01 > JALEGO01. The sequence goes on along the minus strand of JALEGO010000730.1, from coordinate 532 downwards.
TATCTTGAAAAGTAATGTTCCAGTAGATTTCATTTTCAAAAATCATCATTATTTCAACAGATCTTAGCTCAAATCTATCGGGCCAATTTTCCATATCAATTTCTAAATCTGCAGCTGAGAATTCTTTAACAAACTTTCTGTTAATTTTTGGCCCCAGTATATTCAAATGATAATTAATATTCTTAATGATCTTAAGGTGCTTCTCGTCTGGTTCTCTGTTAGTTCCCCTTACTGAAAAAATAACATCCTTATGTCTTCCTGACCAAATATGCTTATCCCTTTTAGAAAAAATTAATTTCACAGGTCCAAAATCGGGATTGGTTACTTCTGGTTGATGTTTTGATGAAAATAAATTATTTAAGAGCCCCATTTCAAGCAGAATTGTGAATTGCACAACGTTCTATATATGCAAATGTAGCCAAAATTCAGCGATCGTAGAAGCTTGTAAGCCATCGAGGTGATGGCTTTGGCATTTTTCTTGGAAGCAGGTGATTTTGCGCTTAGTGTTTAATTCTCTGAATGACTTTCTTTT
>JALEGO010000729.1 GCA_022763165.1 Flavobacteriales bacterium | reverse complement strand
CATATTATCCAATAACTTGGTCTCACAATCCGATTCTATCAGGAGGCATTTGAATATTAGGATACCGAATGCCAAATTCATTACTAATAATTACAATATTTTCTGTGGTAGCTTTAGTTCATTACCCAACTCATTCAGCTATGACAGCACTACCTTAGCCCTGGACAGTTCCATTATTGATGCTTCTAATTTTGTCATAGGTAATCGAACCACTCTGAAATCGGGTAAAGCCGAAATATATTCACGTTCAGTGAGTTCATCAATAAGATATAACTGGCATTTACTTTCGTCAAACTTTTTTAACATCAGCGGAAGTTGTGATAGCGTAATCATTTTGGACACAACATTATCTGTTGGAATGGGTTCACAAGATACCTTCAAAATTAAAAATGACTTTTACATTAAATACGATTGGCTTCAGTTTAATGGAGGAAAGATCGTATTCGAACGGCCAGTGCATATGCAAGGAGATAATATCTATTTCTATCAACAAAACGATTTAATTTTTGAAGATAATGTAAAAGTAGTATCTACTGGTTCTTGCTCAAATAATTATGGCATCCTAGGAGATCCTCAAGGTTCAAGAAATAGGCTTTTTATTAGCCAAGACACATTATTTTTAGACAACATGAGTATCCAGGATTTGGAAGGTCATGGAGGAGTTTTTATTGCAAATTCATGCTATGATTTGGGTAATAATCAAGACATTATCTTTCAAAATAATTTAGGTAAGACCTTGTATTGGAGAGGGTATAGCGGTATTTGGCATGACCCTCAAAATTGGTCATTAACATCAGGTGGCCCTGCAGCTGGATGTATTCCACAAGCCAATGATACTGTCATTTTTGATATTGCACAGAATAACCTTTGTAATGACCTTTATCTCAATTATGATTTTCTACAACCAAGTAGAGCATATTGCAATAGTCTTATTGTGGATTCAGCGGTTAATCTAATCGCACAGTTGCCTCTGAATATTTTTGGAGATATAATCAACCATGGCAAAAAGAGTTATTTCTCTGGTTTGGAATGTTATCCTAGAGATACTGCAAGATATAATTTTGGGCAAGGAACTTTAAACCGTCTGAGGTCATATACAGGCGTTATAGCATTAGAATCATCCTTAAAGGGAAATTACATTTGGATGGATGGAGGTGAATTCCTTACAAATGGCCATAAAATTGAACTGGCTGACGAATGGAGAGCAAGTGGTTTTGGCACCATCAAATTAAACATAGATAATTCCCTAATCTTTTGTAATAATATTGATTGGCATCAAATTTCAGTTGTTGACAATGGCTCATCAATATTTACAGCAGATTTAGAATGCTATCAGGACCTGTCAGATATAACAGTCTGTGGTTTGAATGGCGATATAACAGTGTGGGGATCGATTAATAATCTAACCGTCAACTCTAATGAATTGAAATTAAACGTTCTAGAAGTTTTAGGTGAAGCAAATATTAATGTAGCACTTTTTGAAAGCAATTATAACGCTACCTCTTACAATAATGTCTATTTTCAGAATCCCGGAGCCGACCTAATTTTCAAACCTGGAGATACTACTCATTTTAATGGTGACTTTGTTGCACATGGGAATCAAGGTTTCCCAATCGAATTGAAATCAAAAACACTAGGTCAGGCTGTAAATTATAGTTTCAACAATACTGACACGATATGCACAGATTATTTGATTGTGAGTGATGCTTCTTTTTTCGGTAACTCAAATGTCTATGTAGGAGCAAATAGTGTTAACGTAGGTAACAACACCAATATTAATTTCAGTTCTTGTTCAAACTACGCAACTCCAATAGATTCAAGTTATATAAAAGATAAAGATACGATTAGAACGCCTCTTACAGTAGCCTCCACAATAAATCTTGCGAATTTAAACTTATCTAGCTATCAATCTGAATTACCATGCTGTTCCTATTATACAATACTCGATGAAGGGGACTATGGAACTGCGTTTGATTCCTATTGGTTTATACAGTATCAGGCTGACTCATTGGTAAACGATACTTTGCTCATAAACATTTGTAAATACGGTGAGGTAGATACCTGCATTCAACTCACATGGATTATTGAGGGTTGTATAATTCCAGCTTCTAATTATGAAATAGATACATTGTGTAAAGGTGATAGCATACAATATGGTAACGAATGGGTAACTGAACCTGGATTCTATTACTCTATTGAAAGCCAAATCGGTTCATGTGATAGTCAAAAAGTATTTTTAGTCGAAGTGCACAATGCATTCGAATTTAATCACTACTTGAGTTATTGTAAGGATTCAATTTATACTCAAGACACCACTATAATTGAATTTCTGATAAGTTCTGCAGGTTGTGATAGTACAAACATATTCCACTATGATGTAGACACTATAAACACAAATATGACCTTTAATGGTGATACCATCTTCGCTCAACCAGGGTATGATTTCTACGAATGGATAGATTGTGTGAATCAAACAAGTTTTACTGACTCATTGCATTATTTTGTTCCACCTGGCGTTGGAGGAACATTTAAAGTAGCCATTGATTATGGTAATTGCATAGATACTTCCGAGTGTATATTGTTAGGTCCTTTGAATACGATGGAGATGAATAAAAGTGATTTTAGGATATATCCAAACCCTTCTTCTGGTATTCTTCATGTTTTTCATGAGGGAAACAGTAATTTAAAGGTTAGAGTATTTAATAGTACTGGTAATGAGGTGCTTCGTAAAATGATTATTAGTGGTCAGCCACTCGATATTCAATCATTACCATCTGGTTTATATTTAATAAATATTGAAGGTGGAGATGAAAGCTGGACTAATAAAATCATTAAGGAGTAAGTCTTGTCTAAATCAGCTATCACAGTCCAACCATGTCTTCACCATTTCGTCATCCAATATCTTTCCAATTACCCTGTACTTGGATTTTGTCAAAGGGCTTGTATCATCTAATGATTGTGTTTCAACTCCTCCCCAAAGCATAAAACTTGAATGAACAAAGGAGATCTCGTCATTATAATTGACAATAAAGCCAGTGTGATTATCCATACCAACCACATAGAGTCCTTCACCCCAGTCTTTGATGGTTTTCTTGATGGTTTCCATTGAGGCATTGCTGAAGCGTTTGATTCTGTCATCAGTTGTCATTTCTTTAATCATTGCTTCTGAGGCCATCTGAGCCCAAGTAACTCTTTTTACTTCGATTCCTGCATCTCTTAAAGTGGTTGTCACGAAGTAACCGCAAGCTATGCTTCCCTCATTTGGGGTTTCCGTTGTTCCGTGAAAAGCCCAATCCGTTCCATACCATGCAGGAAAAACATTTTCCACTAAGACTTTGAGGATGTAAGAGCGGGCCGAATCAATTTTTAAAGATTTGTCTTTGCCATTAGCGGATTCATACCTTGCACAAAATTGATTTTGATTGGTTTGAATATCATTTTTAAGTTCTGTATAATCGATTTTACTGGAACAGGAAGACAACAGTAGGGCAGCAGCAATAACAAAATAAACTTTAGACATATGGAAATTTTTGGGACCTCCAAAGTAGTCTTTAAGTTTTTAGTCCATCTCAGGAATTTTACGGATATGAAAGAATGAAAAAAGGGTGTTTACCCTTACCTCATTCCGCAATGTCTCAACTTGTTTTTTGAACAAATAAAAAAAGCACCACAAGGGGTGCTTTAACCTCAATCAATATTTGAAGCCATATTATCCCGTAAATCCAGCGAACTGTTGTTCGACAGCTTTTGGGTTTCCTGCATAAAATTGACCAACTTGGTTGGACATCGGATCTGGGTATATATCTTCGGAACCTTCGCTCAAACCTGCTACTATTGCCTTAGCAACATTTTGTGGTGATTCTTTTTCCATATCAACTCCCGCTGCCATATCCGTATCGATTGGGCCTGGGTAAACTCCCATAACCAAAGTGTTGTTATTTGCTAATTCAGCTCTCATTCCTTGTGTGAGACTATGAACAGCCGCTTTACTAACAGAATAGGTCGCAGCCATTGGCATATTACCCAAACCAGCCACAGATGATATATTGATAATGGCTGTTTCATTCTCTTTTCTCAATGGGTCAATAACCGCGTTTGAAAGATTCAATAAGCCCCAAACATTAACATCTAAGTTTTCTTTTAGGCTAGGTACTGCCTGAGAAGAGAATACACCTCCCAAAGCAAATACACCTGCATTATTCACTAAAATATCGAGATCAGAAATTTGGGAAGCTGCATTTTCAATAGAGTTTTGATCTGTAACGTCTAATTGAAGTGGAACCAATCGATCACCATATTGTGCCTTCAATTCATTCAACGTTTCAATCTTTCTGGCTCCCGCATAAACTCTCTCTGCTCCCTTCGCCAATAGTTCCTCCGTAATCGCCTTACCAATTCCTCTGTTTGCTCCACTTACTAAAGCTATTTTTCCTTTTGGATTTACTTGTGTCATATCTTTTAAATTTATTGAATCAAATTAATGACATATTTGTTATTATAAAAAATAGAAAATTTGTAACTATGTTATTGAAATTTCAATAACATGATCAATTTAGAATGGCTCCGCACCTTTAGAGCAGTTTACAGAACGAAATCATTAAGTAAGGCTTCAGATATTTTACAAATCAGTCAACCTACAGCAAGTCAGCATATAGCTACACTTGAAGCACATTTAGGACAAAAACTTTTTGACAGAAAGTCTAAAGGAGTTCAGGAAACGGATGAAGGAAGAAGGTTGAATACCTTGGTTGCAGGAGCTTTGGAAACCCTTGAAGACGTAGAATACCAACTAGAAGCCAAACATTCAGAATTCAAGTCTACAATTAGTATAGGTATTTCGCCTCATTTATATAAGACAATCTTGTGCCCGCGTATTCAAAAACTAAGCAATCAGGTTCATGTGAAGTTTGGAACAAAACAGGAATTGATCCGTGAAGTTGAAGAGGGGCGCTTACTTTATGCCGTAGTTCCTGATGAGATAGATACTTTCGATATTATTTGTCATAAACTATTTGATCAGCACTTGACTCTGGTGGGTTCTAAAGATATTAAGCTTGAAGGCATAAATGACCAATTTAAAGTAGATATGGACGCTGCGGAAAAAAAGTTAACTCAGCAAACCTGGTATGCACATGACTTTTCGTCCAGTTTTATCAAGTTATATTGGATTAATAAGTTCAATAAAAAAAGGCCATCCGTTATGCCCAATTATGTAATTCCCAATGAATATGAATTGCTATTTCAATTATCTCATGGTTCCGGTTTAACTATTGCCTTCGAACAAAATGCACGTTCTTTTATTGCCAAGGGAACATTGCAAGAATATGGTTTAGATCCTGTTTATATGAGATGTCTTTCACTGATTTGCAATAAGAAGAAGGCAATTCCAGAAGTAACTGATAATCTTATCAGTATGTTATGTTCGTAATATGTAGCTCGGGAGGTCCAGTCTTTTTTGTGAAATTAATTTATGGAAAAGCAACCCTTTTAGTAACCTTACGTTTAGATTTCGGATTGTGAAATTGAAAATCTTTTGGGAATCTCTTGTGATTTCAAGAATTGTTTTTCAGTTTTGCACTTCAAAATCGTCCTCATTGTCGAATTTTTAAAATAGGAGGGCCAGATTATGATTGATTTTAGAACACATATCAGTAAGTAGGGTTAGGAGAACCAGATTTCTCTTTTCTGAACAACCCTTAAACGAATTTTCATTCGTTTTAAACTATCAATTTAATTAAAGTACTTCAAATGCTTGCATTTGAATTCATTAAACGAATAATATTTTGTTCGTTCAATTCTGAAATGATGGCTTCATCAAAACTAAGAGGTAAAGACTTGAGAAAGATCAATTACCCAAATGATAAAACAAAAAGTATGGCAATTGACATCGTGCAAAGGCACTTTAAACATTTGCCAAAACAGGAAAAATTAAAATTATTAACGAACGTTCTTTTACATCCTGAAGACTATTTGGATCATCCTGAAATGGGTGTCCTTGCCAATGAATTTGTAGTAAAGGAGGAAGAGAAAGAAGGAACTTTCCATGATTTGGATGAGGCAAAACCTTATCAGGTTTATGGAAGAAAATTCATAGATCAAAACACCATTCGGCAAATGGATTTGGCCATGAAGCTACCGATTGCGGTGCAAGGAGCCTTAATGCCTGACGCACATGTGGGCTATGGGCTTCCAGTTGGAGGCGTCTTAGCGACACAAGGTGCTGTTATTCCTTATGCTGTTGGTCTGGATATCGGCTGTAGAATGTCCTTGACCATCTATGATGTTCCTGCAACTTTCATTGAAAGAAACCGACATCAATGTAAAGTGGCAATCAAGGAACATACACATTTCGGTATAGGAAAGATTCGAGAGAATTTGGAAGAACATGAAGTGCTTGATCATGCTGACTTTCAAGCAACAGAGGTGCTAAGACAGTTACATGCAAAGGCTTGTAACCAGATTGGTACCTCAGGTTCTGGAAACCACTTTGTTGAAATAGGCAAGGTATGTTTGGAAGAAGACAATCGATTTGGCTTAAGAGCTGGAGCGTATGTGGGTATTTTAGCGCATTCTGGATCTAGAGGTTTAGGTGCAGCAATTGCCAACTATTATACCAGAGTGGCGATTGACACCTGTTGGCTACCTAAAGGTGCCCAGCATTTAGCTTGGTTAGACCTGGATTCTGAAGCGGGGCAAGAATACTGGTTGTCCATGAATTTGGCTGGTCAGTATGCAAAAGCGTGCCATGATGTAATTCATAGAAAACTAGCCAAAGCATTGGGGATAAAACCCATTCATAAGGTGGAGAATCATCACAATTTCGCTTGGAAAGAGATGCAAGTTAATGGAGAAGAGTGGATTGTGCATAGAAAGGGCGCGACACCAGCACAAGAAGGCGTGATGGGAATCATCCCTGCTACCATGGTAGATCCAGGTTACATTGTGTCTGGTTTGGGCAAGGCAGAGGCTTTACAATCTGCTTCTCATGGATCTGGAAGGAAAATGAGTCGTAAAAGGGCTAGAGAGTCCTTTACTGGATCAGACATGAAGAAGATACTTAAGCATTCTGGAGTGACCTTGATCGGTGGGGGTGTGGATGAGGCTCCTTTAGCCTACAAGCCGATTCAAGATGTGATGGATAGTCAAAAGGAACTTGTAAAAGTCGAGGGTACCTTTTTACCTAAAATAGTTAGAATGGATAAATAGAATGATGAATGTAAAAGTCAAAATGTAGAATGTGAAATTTGAACACTGAACAAGGATTAACGATTTATGATTTTAGAATGACAAATCGAAATTCAGGTCAAAGCGATGCTTTGAATTTGTTCGACATTCATCATTCGTTTGGCTTAGGGATGGTAGCGATATCCTTTATAATTACTAGGACGCTCGTACTTCGTCAGGCTCAGCACTTCACTACTGTTGTGTCACATTGAGCTTGACGAAATGTAGACCGTAATACTGAAGTTAAAGATAAAGCGAACAGCCCGACCGCGATAAAATGAAATGAATCGGGGTAAGCCCCTAATAATAAAAGAATAAAACATATAGAAATGAAAGAATTAGATAAAAGAATCATACAAATCACTTCAGGCAGAGGTCCTGCAGAGTGTTGTTGGGTAGTAGCACAAGTCCTTAAAATCTTCCATAAAGAAGTGGAAAATGAAGGGATCAAGTTGTCCGAATTACATCGTGTGAAAGGTCCATTGGACAGAACCTTATCATCCGTGATAGTTGAGATTGAAGGTGTAAATAAGAGCCTTCAAGTTTTCTTGAAAAGATGGCTGGGAACAGTGCAGTGGATTGGACAGAGTCAATTCAGAAAGTTCCACAAACGAAAAAACTGGTTCGTGGGCGTAAACGAGTTGAAGCTTGATGATGCAAAACTCAAATTTCATGAGTCTGAAATTAGATACGAAGCTTTTAGAGCAAGTGGACCTGGTGGTCAGCATGTAAATAAGGTGAGTACAGCGATTCGAGCAATCCATCAACCCACAGGTTTAGCAGTGACCTGTTCTGAAAGTAGATCGCAAGCACAGAATAAGAAGCTTGCGAAGGAGAAATTATTAAAAGTTTTAAAAATCAATCATATAGAACGATTGAAAACGCAAGCGCAAGAAAATTGGCAAAAACATAATGAGCTAGAAAGAGGAAATCCTGTTAGAGTCTTTAAAGGCAGAGATTTCAAATCTGAATACGTTCAAAAGTCCCGTAAATCGGAACGCAAAAAAGCCAAAACTGCCTTGCGAAAATGGGATTTTGATGATGATACATAACAATAAGATATCATTAAGAGAAAAAGAAGTAATAAGGCTACGTAAAGAGTTGAACAAACTTTATTGGGCAAAGCGCCATTTGGGTGAGTACGAATTAGAAAAGCCCATACGGCATGGTTGGTATAAATTCTTGGTCCTTAGAGAGGATATTTCACGAAGAAAGGATGCGAAGATTTTTCAAAACATTCTTGATGTTGCAGGTATGCGTGTTTGGGGAAGAGATAAGAAACACCTTGATAAAGTTTGGGAGAAACGTGCAAGGGATTCTAGATATGTAAGTCAGCTTGGTATTTACAAGCTAGATAAGAAACATTTTGGAAATTTGATGCATAAAGCGCGTGAGTATTTTCAAGGATATGAAAGAACATGGACCTATTGGAGAGGATCAGATATGGTGTATTACTGCAGAGTTCCAAGTTATTATTATATCACAAAATACGAACGTGCCTATATCACACATAGAAAGATACATGATGCAGATTTAGAGCGCAGGATAGCCGAAATAGAATCCTTAATGGATAGAGATGAATATTACGATATTTCAAATATGTACTATTTGAGCTATTCCTACAAATGGTTGAAAAAGTACACAAACAAAAGAACGAGAAGACATATTCAAGCTGCTTTGACACAATTTGATCCATCTTTTGATGAGGAGATTGATATAGATTGGGTATTGGATAAGTCTAACAAAAAATGGTGGTAATGTCACAATTAGCAGAAACATATTATTTAAAGGCATTTCAAGATTATCCCTATGACCTAGATGATGTCATGGAGAACTTAGGCTATGCCTTGAGCTATGACCGCGAACATGCTGGAGCGCTTTATTTAATGGGCTGCATGCAAATGGAACAATTCGAGAATTTCGAATTGGCTGAGGAGTATTTCTTGGCAGCCATAGGATCAAATCCCAATTATTTCAAGGCATTCAAAATGTACGCTTCTATGACGATTCGTTGCAGAGAGTTTGGTAAAACTGAAGGCTTGCTTCAACATATGTTTAAAATTAAAGGCGCAGATTGGGCAAGTATCTATCAGCTTCAAGGACTTTGGTGTGAATACCAAGGCCAATTTGAAGAAGCAGTAAGATCATACAAATTGTCTCGCGATAATGCCTTCAATGACGATTATATGTATTTCATTAATAATGAAATTGAAAGAGCAAAGTCTAAAGTCAAACCAAAAGGGGAGTGGACCATGGAAATGATGTAATTATTCTAATGTTTAATGATAAGAGGCTGGTTCATAGTATTCTGGCCTCTTTCAAATTTCAACGAATAGATACCGTTCTTTAATTCTTGTAGGTTACAAACCTTATTATTGTTAATATTTATGATTTTGAGCGAATTACCCAATGAGTTGAAGATTCGCCACCGTCCACTTATGGTTGATTCAGAATAAGTACTCCATTTGTACTCTATATTTTTTGAACACTTTCGAGAAGCGCAATAATTTTGCAAAAAAATCAATCAAATGAAATTATCAGCTCTATTACTTTTGTGTACAATTACATTCAACCTTTTGGCAGACGACCCTTTAGCAAGACCTAGAAAAGTCAAAGGCGTAACAGTTTATGTAATGTCAGAACCAGTTTCAAAATATCAAATTGTGGGTGAGGTATCAACTGTAGGTTGGCAGGCTTTAGTAGCGCTTGGTAGTGATAACAGCACGGACGCCATGAACATCTATACACTATGTGAGACTCTTGTGGATATGGGCAATAGAAAGATTCGTAAAGGCCATATTCAATCCTATGATGCCATTATTACAGACAATGGTGACAACGGTACTTTGATAAAGTTTACGGATTAGTTTTTTAGTTTCAATTCTTAATTTGATTAGCTTCGCAGCAAATCTCAGGCTTGAAGGAGTTCAAATTTTTGTTGCTGTCATTTGGAATTTGCTTGTTGAGCAATCAGCTGTATGCCCAAGATGAGCTCAAAAGATTTGATTTATCGCTTGGTGCAGGATACGAACAACCTTTTTTTTTAAACAACACCCCATATATTAAATATCAACCTGGGTTTACAATAAACACTGGATTGAGATATCATTGGAGCAAATGGGGTATAGGCTTAGAGTATCAGTACATCCGAAACTGGACCAAAAATCAATTCCCTGATCAAGATATTTATGATCAGTTTGGGAATCAAATTGATAGTCTTTTCTTAAGAGAAGGAAAAATTCGAAGTAGTTTTTTAGGGATTGGCCCAAGCTATATATTTTGGCGGAAGGAAAGATTTCGGATGCACTCTGCTATTTTAGTGGGAGTTTCCGATATTGTTGGGGCTAGAATGGAGTTTTTGGGTCATGTTGCAAACACTCCTCAATTGTTGAACTTTCATGCTGGGTATTATCAGAAAAATCTTCCTTCTGCTAAAGCTAAAATAGGTTTAGACTTTAGAATTAACAGATGGATGAGCATTGAAGCAGAGTTGTATTACTTGCATCATTTTAAAGCCACTGAAGAAGTGGAACTTGGGCGCTCTGCTTATTATCATCCATTTCAAGAAATGGGAGCTTCAAACACCCTAACCGGCAGTCCCTATCAAAGAAGTGAGCCTTGCAATTGCAACGTTTCATCCTTAGGGCTGGTCGGTAAATTGAATTTGCGTTTTCCCAAGCGGGAGGACAAAGACTGTGGTCTTTGTAATAATACTTTAACCATTACAGCTCGTGATAAAATTTCAAACCAATTGTTACCAAATACGGATGTGGTTTTGATTGATAGCAAAGGAGCTATTATAAAAGCAGCTGAAACAAACTCTTTTGGGGTAGTGGTTTTTGATCAGATAGCAGCTGAAGACTACGAAGTCAAAGGAAAGCTTTATGGCCAAGACCTGAGCAGTGATAAAGTACTTGCTACAGAGTTTAAGAATGTGAACAATGTTCAAAAAAGTGTTTTATATGAAGATGAAAACTTTATACTCAAAGGGAAAGTGGTAGAGTGTGGAATTGAAAAGCCCATACAAGGTGTTAATATACTACTAATGAACAATGAAAAAGCCAAGCTAAACAGTACTTTATCGGATGAAAACGGATTGTTTTCATTTAAAATTGCACCTCACGAGAAGTATATATTAAAAGGTCAAAAAGATGGATATTTTTCTAACGCGATTACAATCTCCACAAATGACTATGATCGACAGAAAACACTCTTAATAGATTTTCAAATGTGTGTGGATCCATGCGGTGTTGCCATCAGACTTGATCACATAAATTTTGATCTAGATAAATGGAATATTTTACCAGAGGCTCTAGGCGATTTGAATAGAGTTATAGACATCATGAAATCCAATCCTGAAATTTCCGTTGAAATGAGTTCTCATACGGATTGTAGAGGCTCCAGGGAATACAATTTTGATTTATCACAAAAAAGAGCTGCTTCGACTGTGGATTATATGGTTGGAAAAGGTATAAACCGAGATAGGTGTGTTGCTAGGGGCGCTGGAGAATTAGAATTGTTAAATGATTGCACGGATGGCATTAATTGTCCTGAGGAAAAACACAAGGTTAACAGAAGAACTGAATTCAAAATAATATGCCCATAGTGAAATGAAACAGATCAAATGGATACTTCTGATTTTAACTGTCTCATTGTCTTGTCATAAGAATTGCGATTATGAAATTGTGCCTGAGTTCCCAATACCTTGCGATGAAGGCATGGATGTAGTTTTCGTTATTGACTATACTAGAGGTATGGAGGCAACTGTTGATTCGCTGAAGAATCACATTACATGGATAACCAATCTCATACAAACCTTTAGCGGAGGAAATTATCGAATAGGTCTATCTATTTTTGATGAAGTAGAACAAACAACCGCTGTTACGTATCAAAATGTCCCAGACTATTTAAACTTGCCATCAAATCAAAAGCTATTTATTAGTAGCGGTTCTCAAGTAGATCAATATTTTACCACTTTAGAAAAGATGAATCTAGGCAATGCAAACTCATTTATTGCCCAAGTAAATAAACTAAACAGCATATTGCCATTTGGACTTGGAGGAACTTTTGGTGGCCCAGAACCCGGTGATTTAATATTGAACGAGGTAGTCAACAATGCTTTTGCGGGTGTCTGGAGACCAGGCGTTTCGAAAATGATTATTCTCTTGACGGACTCTAATGCAAGCGGAGATGATGATAATCAAGATCCTTTAGATGACAACTTATTAAACAACATTGCCAACGATGCGAATCTCAAAGGTATACAATGCCTGATGTTAAGTCCTATTTCCAATTCCAACTATGAAACTGAACTAATTAACAACAATATTGGTGGTATCTTTGCTTTGCAGAATAATCAAAGCATGTATATACAGGTAACAAATCTTATTAGTGCAGTCTGCGAGGCCAATCAGAATTGATTTTGAAATTTCAGGCTCCATAAATTTTAATAAAAACATAAAATTTCCAAGCCGCAATGCCAAGAACGTAGATTACGTAAAATGTGAACAACCAGGCATAATTATAAGACATCATGAACTGACCATCCTTCAACCTTGGTAAGCCCCATTTTCGAATCATTAAAACCGACAAAATCACGGAAAGTGGAAAGGCTATATACTCCCAAACACATAATTGACCAATCTTATAGCCTGGAACATTTTGATGAAAAGAATCGTTGATTACAAATAGCGCAAAAAGTGCCCAAAAGGAGAATAAGAGGAATGAGATAAGAATGGTGAAATAGATCTTCATTTCATGTCCAAATTTAATTTAAATCAGCGTGAAGTTCTAAACTTGAGAAGAACTAAATGTTGCAATTGAATTTTATCTTTTTCAAAAAATTAATTAAGTTTGTACTGATCGGTACAAATGAATAAAAAGCATGATATAAACAAAGTTCTTGAAATAGGGGATAAGCTTTTCAGAGAAAAGGGCTACCACAACACAGGAACAGATGATATTCTAAAGATGGCTAACTATCCAAGAAGCTCTTTCTATCACCGTTTCAAAAGTAAAGAGGGTTTTGCCGAAAAGACTGTGGAATATTATGGAGCTTATATTAAATCTCTATTAGAGTCTAAGCTAGAGGACAACACTGAACCCAACTATGTTCAAAGACTCAAAAATTATTTCTATATGATAGCCGACTACAATGAGGAGAACAATTTCAAAAGTTGTTGCTTGGTGCAAAAATTCACAATAGAAATCGGGGAAATTCCTAATAATTTACTGAACAAAACACTGGAACAGTTTGAATCATGGAAAGTAGTTGTTGAAAAATGCATCAAACTTGGTCAAAAAGAAGGCCAGATTCGAATAGATAAAGAATCAAGCCAACTCACCGAGCTTGTATATACGACTCTATATGGAGCCTATACCTTGGCAAGGTTATCGCGAAAGAGAGGTTACTTGAAAAATGAATTAAATAAGATGTTCGAACTTCTTTCTACTTAATTTTTAAAAACAAAATGTATAGATCAGTACATACAAAATTAAATATATGATTATGAGACTTTTTTATATCGGAATCCTTGTTTTGATGAGTTCTTGTTTAAGCTCAGTACAAACTAAATATGTTAGGTCAAATGGCCTAAAAGAGACAGAAATGGCAAGAAAAATTTTAAATGAAGCTTCAAAAAAACAAGGTTTAAATAAACTTCAAGAATATAAGACCTATAGCTTTATTGGTACTGATAAATGGAGGGGTGTGTTGGGTAACTTAGGAAAACTTTGGCCCAATGCTGAAGCGAGATTTCAGATGCATTTAGTATCAAACTCTTTTGATGGTCAATTAAAGTTCCTTGATGGAAAGCGTGAAGGTAATGTTGTGGGACTTCAGTCAGACAATTATTATGAAAAAAGAGATGGTGAGTATGTATTTGTAAAGACTGATAAGAGAAATAAATTTGGCATAAACGCATATCAGTATTTTTTCGAACTTGCCGAAAGACTATCTAAAGCAGAATTGGTTACGATGGGCGGGACTGCCGAAATGGATGGTCAAGAATATGATTTGGTATTCTGTACTTGGAAGCAACTTAGAACACATAAACAAAATGATCAATACTTAGCCTGGATCAACAAGGAAAATGGACTTTTAGAATTTTGTCAATTTACCATTCATGATCCGTACTTGGTTGGAGGTTCCATGTTAGTTGGGTCAATAGCCTTTGAAGATTTTCGAGAAATAGGAGGGGTGAAAATACCTTTTACACAATGCATTTATTCGGGTAAGCCTAAAAGCACCGGAAAGGGCTATTTGCATCGATTGACATTGGAGACGTTTAGCTTTGATCAAATAAATCATTTGGAACTGAAGCCAAACAAGGATCTACCTCACATTGGAGATGAAAAGCCTCTTTGACTTAACATACAAGAAAGAATAGAATAGACTTTCCTTAACACTTAGATAAAATAAGATTACCATCGCTGCTTTACTTTTGTTAAAAAGGAAAACAAGATGCAATCTATACTAGAGCAATCCATTGAGGATGTACTGATTAGACCTGATTTTCACATCGAAGATTTAGAGGATCTAGACGAAAAAGAGTTTGTACATTTTATGTCGAATAAGGATGATTTTAACTGGAGCTTTAAAAACTCAATGAGTTACGAAACAAATTCTATTTTTAGTAACGAAACTTACGAAGATTTTCTTTTCATATAACTAGCCCACACGCGTATTTTTCAAATCCCTTTAATGCCCTCCATGAGGGCATTTTTATTTAATATTATCTCATGATCTTCCATTTTTTCACTTTTATGACTTTAGTGTCTGTGATATAATAGGTTAAGTTAGCAGCCGTCATTCCGGCACAAAGTAAATAGAACTTGCGAGATGCATTTTCAACATTCTCCGAACGATTTAATTGCTGATATGGTTTATAAGCTGCTGCAATAAACCCGGCAGTTAAAGCATAAGATACTGGAACAATCCATGGCCTTACCTTTCGATTATAAAAATTTCGACCCACAAATGTTAATTTCCGAATGTCACGAAGCTTAACACTTGTTTCAATGAAAAAGTCAACAGAATCTAGATAGTGTCTCCGGTATTCAAGAGAAATAGTGTCGTTTAGAATGATTTCTTTAAACCTTTTTTGTTCGGACCACTTTATCCATTTTCCTCTCTTTGGAACGCGCAAATTTAAATTTCCATCTTCTACACTCTTTATCATTCCCATTGTAGGCCATTTGCCGAAACTGTGCAGCTTAACAAAATACTTGTCGTATGGAATTTCAAAAATTTTCTCTGGGTTAGACCTATGCTGCAAAACTAGATTCTCCTGTGCCATGGCGGTATAACCAACACATAAAAAGATTAAAAATGATGGACCCTTCATATTCAGCTTTAGGACAAAAAGAATAAAAATTATTCAAAGTGAGTCCTTACAAGGGGT
>JALEGO010000728.1 GCA_022763165.1 Flavobacteriales bacterium | reverse complement strand
AGGTCATCAAACCTATATTGATGGAGATTACAGTGTGTTGAAGAAGCATAAAGGTTTCAACCTTTTTAAATATGCTCTAGAATTGAGAAAAGGCTTTATTTCGACCTTATCCAAGAATGGTTTAAAAGGAGATGAGCTTGCTATTGCTTCAGCTCTTGTTTTAGGATTCAAAGAATACTTGACAGAACCATTAAAACGTTCCTACGCAAGTGCTGGAGCAATGCATGTACTAGCCGTTTCAGGTCTGCATGTGGGTATCATTTACCTACTACTCCGAAGCTTACTTTTTTTCCTCAAGCGATTGAGATATGGCAAATATCTTCAAGCCCTAATATCCCTATTGGTGCTTTGGGCATATGCGTTGCTAACTGGCTTGAGTCCTTCTGTAATAAGAGCTGCAACTATGTTTAGTTTTTTTGCTCTGGGAGATGTTCTTAACCGTAAGTCAAATATTTATAATGTTTTAGCTGCATCTGCTTTTCTTATACTCTTAATCAACCCTTATATGATAATGGAAGTAGGGTTTCAATTGTCATATATGGCCGTACTTGGTATTGTATACGTTCAACCAAGGCTATACAGTTTGATAAAACTGGATCATATATCTTTCACTCCATTGCAATGGCTTTTAGATAAGATTTGGGCCTTAACCAGTGTTTCAATCGGAGCGCAATTGGGTACATTTCCCCTATCCCTCTTGTACTTTCATCAGTTCCCCTCATATTTCGTATTCTCAAATTTAATCGTTATTCCTGCAGCCGTCCTGATTTTATATTTAGGAGTTTCCGCCCTTTTAACAGGCTTTATACCATTTCTTTCTAAATTCTTAACAATGCTCTTGCACCATGTAATTTCATTATTAAATTGGTCTGTTGCATTTATAGATCAACTCCCGAATTCAATCATATATGGTATTTCAATTAGTATTCTTGAAACATGGCTCATTTATGGAATCATCATTTCAAGTTTGTTCTTTTTCCATTTCAAGAGGGCCAAACAGCTTTTTGCCATATTGGTTTTCTCAATGTGCATTCTTTTTATTGATTTTCATGAGGATCACAAAATTCTGCATTCTGAAAGTGTAGTTGTTTATAATGTGAAGAAGCATTCAGCTATAGAATTTAGATCAGCAAAAAACTGTTTAATTTTCTTAGACCAGGAGCTTCTCGAAAACATTGACAAAAAAACGTTTCACCTCAAACAGAATTGGTGGAACAATGACATTATGAAACCAAAAGAATATCCCATTGGAGCGTCAAACAAAACATTTAATGGATTATTCAGTATTGCAGGCAAGAGCATATTGGTCATTTCTAAAAGCAACAGCATAGATTTATTTAAAAAGAGACCAAAACTCGCAGTTGATTACCTGATTCTGAGCAATGAGGCTTCAGTATATTTGAAACGACTATTTCAATTCATTTCTGTTAAAGACGGTGTTGTTATAGACAGCTCTTTTTCCTACAAAACGCGGAAAAGTATTAAAAAATTCTTGGATCAATTAACCATACCTTTGCATGATACTCAAACGGATGGAGCGTTTGTGTTAGAAACTTAAAATCGTAATACAATTAAACATTAATATTTATTTCTAATATTGCGATACTAAGGCATGTCAGACTTTGTAAAAAAATCAGGAACAATGGGTACAATGCCAGTCTTTATGACTGCAATTTCCACTATTCTTGGTGCAATTCTCTTCCTCAAGTTTGGGTATGCTGTGGGCCATGTGGGGCTACTTGGAACTCTAGGTATAATCCTTATCGGTCATTTGGTTACTATTCCTACAGCTATGGCAGTAGCGGAAATAGCTACCAATCAGAAGGTTGAAGGTGGTGGTGCCTACTACATGATTTCAAGATCTTTTGGATTGAACATTGGAGCAGCGATTGGAATCGCGTTGTTTCTCTCACAAGCCATTAGTGTGGCATTCTATGTTATTGCCTTTGCTATTTCACTCGAACCCTTTACAGATTGGTTGCATGAGACTTATAATTTTCCCACTGTAAGTAATCGTTTTCTAGGATTGGCATCTATGGGAATTTTAACAGCTTTAATGTTGACAAAAGGAGCAAACATTGGTGTAAAAGTCCTTTATGTAGTAGTTTCAGTATTGGTTATAGCCTTGGTTTTCTTCTTTTTAGGCTCTACCTATTCAGCTCCATCCAACAGCTTTTCTCAGCATATCAGAAATCCAGACTCATTTTTTAAAGTTTTCACCATAATCTTTCCCGCTTTCACGGGAATTGCGGCAGGTCTTGGCTTATCTGGAGACTTGAAGAACCCTAAAAGTTCCATACCCAAAGGAACCCTCTGGGCCGTCATAACGGGCATTGTGGTTTATGTGGCTGTGGCATTTAAATTGTTTTATTCTGCCAGCACATGGGATCTTGCAACAAATGAATTAATTATGGCGGAAATAGCTATTTGGAAACCCATTATTCCCATTGGCTTAGGATGTGCTGCCTTGCCGTCTGCATTAGGTTCTGTCATCATTGCCCCAAGAACATTGCAAGCAATTGGTTTTGATAAAATATTTCCGGATAGACTTAATGAACTTTTTGCCAAGGGAAGAAGCTCCGATAATGAACCAATCAATGCTTCTATCATAACATGCATCATTGCATTCTTCTTTGTGGCGATGGGAAATATTGACAATGTAGCGGCAATAATTTCTTCGTTTTTTATGGTAACCTATTGTGCCATCTGTTCTATTTCCTTTTTGGAGCATTTTGCTGCAGATCCATCATACCGACCAACTTTTAAATCAAAATGGTATCTATCTCTTCTGGGTGCAGTATTGTGCTTTTACCTAATGTTTAAAATGGATTTTGTTTACACCATATTTTCATTGGGAATTATGGTAGGAATCTATTTTTGGGTTTCAAATCTAAAGAGATCAAGCAGGTCCGAATTGGCCAACTTGTTTAGGGGAGTTATTTTTCAATTGAGCAGGGAGCTTCAAATATTTCTTCAAAGAAGAGAAAGTGGTACCGAAAATTGGCGCCCATTCATAGTTTGTGT
>JALEGO010000727.1 GCA_022763165.1 Flavobacteriales bacterium | reverse complement strand
ATTTCAAATCGTAGCGAAGTTATTATTTCTGAATAGATATTCAAATATGATATCAGGAATTATTACTCTCAATCCTCAAATACCTCTATTTTCTTGTGAGCAACTTTCAATTCAGTAAATTTTCCTTCATATCTGGTTGCTTTGACGATATGATTATCTATCCAGTGATAGTTTCCACCTCTCGGCTTATTCATTAAAATACCATGATATTTAAAACCATGCTCATTCAACCATTCGGTTGTAATTTCACGATGGTCTTCGGTTCGGGAAGTAAAGAAGGTAATTATGTGTCCCTCATTATACCATTTATTGATAATTTCAAGGGCATCTGGAAAAACCTTAGCGGTTTTCATTCGCTCTGGCTGTTCATTTGGTATATCATCACAAATCGTGCCATCAATGTCAATGAGGTAATTTTTGACATCATCAGAGAGCTGAGGGCTCAATTTGTTACCTTGCTCATCTTCAAGGTCATGAAGTTCTATATTCTTGTCCATTTGTTTGTTCGTTATGTTTGAATTACACCAAAATTGGCCTTTGAGATTTCTTTTTGATTCGCTGCTTCAATTCCTCTTGAGATCACATTCCGTGTTTGCGCAGGATCTATTATTCCATCCACCCAAAGTCTAGAAGCGGCATAGTAGGGAGATGTTTGCTGATCATATCTCGATTTAATTTTATCTAAGATTTCTTTTTCTTCTTCACTGGTTATTTCCTCTCCCCTCGCCTTTCTGGAAGAAACTTCAATCTGCAACAAAACTTTGGCAGCCTGACTACCTCCCATAACAGCTAATTCGGCTGTTGGCCAAGCATAAATCAGCCTTGGGTCGTATGCCTTCCCGCACATGGCGTAGTTCCCTGCGCCATATGAATTGCCCATTATGATTGTAAACTTTGGGACAGTTGAATTGGATACCGCATTCACCATCTTTGCTCCATCTTTGATAATGCCCCCGTGTTCTGAACGCGAGCCTACCATAAACCCTGTTACATCCTGTAGAAAAACAAGTGGAATTTTTTTCTGATTGCAATTCATAATGAATCTTGTTGCTTTATCTGCAGAATCACTGTAGATCACTCCTCCAAACTGCATCCCATCCTTTTTAGATTTTACCAAGAGGCGCTGATTTGCTACGATACCAACAGACCAACCATCGATTCTCGCATAGCCGCAAAAAATGGACTTCCCGTAATCTGCTTTGTATTCTGTAAACTTCGATTCATCAACAATACACTTCACAATTTCCTTAACATCATAAGGTTTAGCTCTATTCTTAGGAAGAATTTGGTAGATTTCCTGAATGTCTCTTTCAGGTTTTTTTGGTTCAACTCTGTCGATACCGGCATTTTCAAAGGCTCCTATTTTTTCAACGATTTCACGGATTTTATCCAAACAATCCTTGTCATCTTTACATTTATAATCAGTAACACCAGATATTTCGCAATGCGTAGTTGCACCTCCTAATGTTTCGTTATCAATATCTTCGCCAATAGCCGCTTTTACAAGGTAGGATCCCGCTAAGAAAATTGTACCCGTTTTATCAACGATCAAGGCTTCATCACTCATAATTGGCAAATATGCGCCCCCCGCAACACAACTACCCATAATTGCTGCTATTTGCGTGATCCCTGAGGAACTCATGATGGCGTTATTTCTGAATATTCTCCCAAAGTTTTCCTTATCAGGAAATATTTCATCTTGCATGGGCAAGAATACTCCAGCACTATCAACCAAATAAATGATAGGTAGATTATTCTCCATTGCTATTTCTTGAGCACGGAGATTCTTCTTACCAGTGATAGGAAACCAAGCACCTGCTTTTACTGTTGCATCATTAGCCACAACCATACACAATCTGCCTTGAATTCGCCCAATCACGGCAACGACTCCACCAGAGGGACAACCACCGTATTCAGAATACATACCATCTCCAGCTAAAGCTCCAACCTCTATAAAATCATCATCCGGATCTAATAAGTATTCTATCCTTTCTCGTGCAGTAAGTTTTCCCTTGCTATGAAGCTTTTCGATTTTCTTTTTTCCGCCACCCAAATAAACTTCATCCAATTTCCTATTCAATTTAGAAAGCAATAATTTCATGCTGTCCTCATTACTGCTTTCCTCTATATTGATTGCCGCTTGTGCCTGTTCACTCATAATTATTCAAAATTGAACTTTATCGTAATTTCTTCGTAATAAACCCAGATGTTCAAAATTAAACAAAGAGGCTATCACTTTGCTACGATTAATATTTTATTTTTTGTATTCATGCCATTAATGGGCTTCAATCAAGATACTTTTTTGTTAAGAGAGGCCGTTGAAGCACATTTACGACTTACAAATGACAATTTCCAAGTCGCCCATATCGCAGAGCTACATAATGATACATGTAGCATTTCAATTTTTTGGCCATGCTTTATGGAAAACCAACTCGTTGATGGAGATTTGATGGGCTTAGCTTTTGAAAAAAGAGGTGATCAGTGGTTCCCTTATGATATTTTCTTTTTGAAAGAGCAAAGCGACAAAATTGAGCATTTGAAGAAGACATTTTTTGATCATGAGAATAGTCTTGCGAGAAATCAATCCCAACATGAAGACAGCATTATGTTCTGGATGAAACACCTTATTCTAAAGGTTAACGATGCCATTATAAAAGAGGAAACAGAAAAAGCAACCGAGTATATAGAAATTTTAAGTGGTATGTTCGGTATGCGATACTTATTAGAAGACAGGCAATTTACCGATATTTTCCTCAAAGGCACAGAAAATATATCGCTGAGCGAGGAGAACGGAAAACTACTAAAACTTCAAATTTTCCATACGAACTCAATAGATGAGCTCAGTGTTGTATTAAAGAAAAGCAGCGATAAAAGCTTTCTTGATGTGGTTCACTGATTTCCTTTGTAGAAATTTCTAATCAATGTCTCCGCTGGTTTGTTTTGTGGTGTATAATCCGAGTTGTTTGAGCTTTTGTTTAAATCCTGATCCGAAAACCATTTCCATAAAAAACCTCCTTCAAACCAACCTTGATCCCAAAACCCAGAAAATATTGCTTGATAACCCATTGATTGTATTTCATTGTTTTCCTTATTAATCTTCCATAATTCAGGTAATTCCCACTGCCTCCATAATGCTCTATCTATATTCCGATACCCAAATTCGCTAAAGAATACTTTTTTATTTTGATGAGCACTGAATCTAGACAATCGTCTTGAGATAGAATCGGTCTTTGTTTTTAAGACTTCTGTAGAACAATCATAGCACAAGGGAAAATACGCATCTATAGCAATCAAATCTAAGTCCGCCCAAAACGGTATCCTTTCATAGTTATCCCAGTTAGCGCAATAGGTGAGTGTTCCATTATAAATGGCCTTAACCTCTTTGATCAGACCTTTCCAAAACTTTGGTCTGCTTAGAATGCAATTTTTCCACTCCACTCCGATACTCAATATTTCAATGTTTTTACTTTCGGAAAGTTTTGCTAGACTCAAGATGATTTCAGAGTATTGTTTCTCCCATTTCAACCACTCAGCCTCGCTTTGGAGCTTAAAATCTCCTGGCCAACCTTCACCATAAATCCAT
>JALEGO010000726.1 GCA_022763165.1 Flavobacteriales bacterium | reverse complement strand
ATTTCCTTTGAACTACCCTTTATTATTGGTAAAATTGCACAGAGAAATTAATAGGATTGGCTTCTAAATCTACAGATACTATTGCAACATCCTCATTAGCTGCTTCTAAGCTGAAATCTGTGGTGCAATTGCTTAAAGTTCGACTGACAATTTCTGTTGTGCTGTCCTCAGTTTTTGGATTCTTAATGTTTAATGGAGCCATCAATTGGTCGGCATTGTTTGTTCTCATCATTTCTGGTTTTGCTACCACCTTTGCATCAAATATTTTTAATCAAATTCTTGAGAAGGATACAGATGCTTTGATGAATAGGACAAAGAACAGACCCTTGCCTGAAGGTAGATTGAGTGTCTTTGAGGCTTTGGTAATTGCAGTTTTTTGCATCAGTATTGGTCTATTTTTATTGTTCTATTTTTTGAATCCATTGTCTGGGTGGCTTGGAGCACTGGCATTTGTACTTTACTCATTCGTATACACTCCGTTGAAAACTAAGACTTCCTGGAGCGTCATTATCGGTGCTTTTCCAGGGGCGATTCCTCCAATGTTGGGCTATGTAGCGGCTTCCAATACTTTTGGATTGTTGCCTGGTCTATTGTTTGCATTTCAATTTTTTTGGCAGTTTCCTCATTTCTGGGCAATTGCTTGGAAATTGGATGATCAATATCAAAATGCTGGATTGAAAATGTTGCCTTTTAACAACACAAAGCCAAAAGCGAGCTTAAGAATAATACTATTTTCATCCATAGTTTTTGCGCTTAGTGCAATCGTGCCTTTTCTTCTGGGGTATGTTGGAAATGTGGCCCTCATAGTGAGTATCATTGTTGGAACATGGTTGGTTTTTAAGGCATTTAAACTTCTACAGAAAAAAGGAAAGAAAGAATCACTACACTTGATGTTAGCGACATTGGTGTACCTTTTGGCAGTTCAAATAATATTCATTTTTGATAAGATATAGTATGGAATTAGCAGTATCTAAGAATGAAAAATTGAGTATTCGTCAAAAAAGTTCAAAGCCGTTGCTTTACATCGGTATTGTAAGCATTGTGATGCTGTTTGCTGGACTCACAAGTGCTTACGTTGTAAGAAGAGGTGCTGGTGATTGGGTTTCTTTTGAACTTCCAAGTGCGTTTTTTAGCAGCACCTTTGCTATTGTTTTAAGTAGCTTATTTCTTTTTATCGGTTTAAAATTTGCTAAGCGAGATCGTTCATCACTTATGTGGGTGTTCCTGACATTCATAGGAGGATTGGCTTTTACCTATTATCAGTTTCAAGCTTATGGAGCATTAGTTGATAGTGGAATATTTTTTACCGGTGGAAATGCTAGTGCATCATTTTTATATGTCATTACAGGTTTACACCTTGCACATGTTATTGGAGGGTTAATTGTACTGTTGGTAACTGTTATTCAGGCAACAAGAGGAAAGTACAATTCAACGAACACTTTAGGTCTTGAGCTTGCCTCAATTTACTGGCATTTTTTAGGCCTGTTATGGATCTATTTATTGACCTTTTTATTATATATTCGCTGAATTACTAATTAAGAATTATGGCTGGAGAAGCAACGAAAGTAATTGATTCTAAGGTTCTGTGGGGAGGAGGAAGATCCCCTTTTAGTATTAGTTATGGTAAGATGATGATGTGGTTCTTCCTCATCTCTGATGCACTTACTTTTGGAGGACTACTGACGATGTTGGGAGCTTTCAAAGTAAAGTATATGGATATTTGGCCCGTTAGTGAAGAAGTGTTTCATGCATTTCCTTACATGGGACATACCCATTTACCATTGATGTATGTGGCTCTTATGACTTTTATCCTTATTGTGAGTTCTGTCACAATGGTGTTAGCAGTTGAGGCCGGTCATAGAATGGATAAAAAAGGTGTTGTTCGTTGGTTGTTTCTCACTGTAATTGGTGGTTTTTTCTTCCTGTTCTCTCAAGTTTGGGAATGGTCTCACTATATTCACGGAACAGAAGTAGGTGCTGTTGAAATAGATGGCGGAGGTTTAAAGGAATATGGTATTACCGATGATCATATTGCTCAAGGTTTGATTGCGCATTATGCAGACGCTGAAGGTAAAAAAATTGAATCCGTTGAAGATCTTCCGCTTTCTGAAGAAGCCCAAGCAGAAGTTCTAGAACTTCTGGAAGTTGTAAGACACGGAGTAGGCTTAGAAGAAAGAAGGATAGCCACTAAAGAATACGCTGATGTTTTAGCTAAAAGCGGTGTTTCGGTCAGGTTACCTATCAAAGATGAGCAAGGACAATATAAAGTAATTAAAGGAGCTGAAGCTTCAAAATTGATTGACGAAGGAAGGATTGTTCATGGCGCGAGTCTTACAGAAAATGAATATGGACAAAGGCAATACTCACAATTCTTTTTCTTCGTGACGGGATTTCACGGATTTCACGTATTTAGTGGGGTTGTAATCAATATTATCATTTTGATTGGAGTAATGAAGGGAATCTATCATAAAAGAAACCACTATGAAATGGTTGAAAAGACCGGATTGTATTGGCACTTTGTTGATTTGGTTTGGGTATTTGTTTTTACATTCTATTACTTAATCTAATCTTTAAAATATAGAATTATGGAAAGAGATGATTTAATTGTCAACGATCAGTATTCTGTAGATGCTCATCACTCTGAAGAGGACGGTAAAAAGATTAGAGCGAACATTTGGAAGGTCACAGGTATCCTTACAGCCCTTACAGCTGTTGAAGTTTGGATGGGAATTCAGTTTGGTTCGGCATTTGGACTGACATGGCAAGTCGTTAAGTGGATCTTCATAATATTAACGGTGTTTAAAGCTGGTTTTATTGTTATGGTGTTCATGCACCTCGGGGATGAGAGGTCTAACTTGAAGTGGACGATCCTTGCACCATATATTCTCTTTATACTTTATCTCGTATTCATTTGTCTAACCGAATCTTCGGCCCTAGGTGACCTGAGAAACATACTTGATTGGATTAGAGGATAATTGAAGGCAAAGAAGGTCATATTACTCCTAACGATTCTTTTATTACCTTCTCTATTTCTGATTTTATTATCCCACGGTAGCTCTGGTATTCCAACCCTGCCGATTTTGGGTCCTAGAGAGGCCATTGAGACTGACCATGGAGTGGATACGAGTTACCACAAGATTCCATCATTTTCCTTTACAAACCATAGAAATGAAGAAATCAATTCTGACTCTTTAGAAGGTAAAATATTGGTCTCCAATTTCTTCTTTACAACTTGTAAGACCATTTGTCCTAAGATGACCATGCAAATGAAGAGAGTGCAAACTAAGACCTTTAGATGGTCCGATGTGACGCTGTTATCTCATACTGTGGATCCTGAGGCTGATACTTTGGAGGTATTAAGGGATTACGCCAAAGCCAATGATGCCATTGGGGGTAAATGGCATTTTCTAACCGGTACTAAGGAGGATATTTATGCATTGGCTCAGAAGGGGTATTTGGTTTCCGCAATGGAAGGCAATGGCTCTGGTGAACCGTTTATTCATAGTGAGTTAATTGTTCTTGTGGACAAAAGCAGAAGAATCCGGGGTTATTATGATGGAACGGATAGAGAAGAGATTAGTAAACTGATTGATGATATTCAATTGTTAAAAGCACAAGAATTCGTTCCTAAGAAAGATGAATCCAAAGGAGAAGAAACTTAAGATTTGGACAATCTTATTGTCCATTATTATTCCTATAGCTGTAGCCCTTCTATTTGGGATTAAGATTGAAGGCTATGATTTGAGCTTCTTACCACCTATCTATGCGGGAATAAATGGTTTAACGGCTATTTTGTTAATTATGGCGCTGATGGCGATTAAGCAAGGTAATAGGCAAAAACATGAGCGTTTAATAAAGATGTGTATTCTTTGCTCAGTAGCATTTCTATTGATGTATATAGCATATCACATCACCAGTGAATCTACTTCGTACGGTGGACAAGGGTTACTAAGATATGTCTACTTCTTTATTCTTATCAGCCATATACTGTTGTCTATAGTTGTAATACCATTTGTTTTAATAACGTACGCAAGAGCATTGTTGGGAAAGTTTGAAGCCCACAAAAAAATTGCTAAATTCACATTTCCGCTATGGCTTTATGTGGCTATAAGTGGAGTTGTAGTATACATTATGATTTCGCCATACTATCAATGAAAATCAAAGCGCTTATACTGATACTTGCTATAGTTGCGGTCTCAATCGACTTGCAGGCGCAATGTGCGATGTGTAGAGCTGTGGCTGAATCAAATAATAGCTCAGGTGGCTCCATAGGAGCAGGCTTAAATAGTGGAATCCTTTATTTGATGGCAATTCCTTATTTGGCTTTTATGGCAGCTTTTTTCTATTTGTTTAAAAAGAAGGGGTATAAGATTGTCTGGGACCGTGGACCGAAAATTCGTTCTGTCAATGTTTCATAGACAGTTTCTGCTAATTTCAATTTTATTGTTGTGTTTATGCTTAAGTTTCTCTTGTGAGAAAGGCAAAAACAATCCCAAATCTTGTAATGGTAAGAGTACTAGAAGAGCGGTCAAACTAGCTACTGATATCGCTGCCAAAGAAATTGATAGCCTCACAATATTTAGTAATGTAGATTCTCTTAATGATTTGGATCTCCCAAAAGTCAAATCGGATGATGATAGACTCGATATCGAAAAGAATATATTCACTTTGCGTGCTGAGGTCCATAAAGTAAGTAAACATCGAGATGGAGACTGGAAAATCAAATTGACCAATGGGAACGATAGATATATCAATTGTGAAGCGCCAAATCCTGGCTGCGAACATGCAAAGGACTCAAGATATTTTAGCCAAATGGAAACTGTTAGAAATTGGATAGACGAGAATAATGAAGATCTTGAAGGTCGTTGGGTTACATTAACTGGAGTGGCTTTTGTTGATATAGAGCATTATCATCCAAGAAATGCAGCAGATAATAATATTGAAATTCATCCAATCCTGGATATTCACTACTAAACTCACTGAGAGCTCTTCACAATTTCATCAGTAAGCGCAATCTTTTTGTCCTCTTTAAAAGCGACTACAAACGCTCCAGGAATACCTAAATCTAAAAGCTGTTCTTTATATCGAATAGCTTCTTTATATGTCTTAAACGAACCACTTGTTAAAATGGTAAGATTTTCTTGCATTCTTTCTTTAATACCTTCTACACTTAAATACTTAGCTGCAAGAGATGCAGGGATGGAGTCTTTAAAAGCGCCTATTTGAACGCTGAAATCAACACCCATTTCCTTGATCACCTTCTTTCTTTTTATGGATTCATTATTAACACTAATAACTTCTTGGGAAAATTTTCTTTCCTTGTTAACGTCCACAATGAAAGCATCTCCATATCCAGCTTCTTTAACAACCTCTAGCAAAGTTTCAGCTTGTCTTAAAAACGTGAACCTTCCTATCACATATCTCAAAGTGTTATTGTGATCCATAAATGCTTCTACGTTCTTTAATCCATTGAAATCATATACAGGAACAAATCGTGAAAAAGCACCAACCTGAACCGCATAAATTGGTGATGAGGTAGTATAGTTAACTTCTTTAGTTGTGATTTTTAAATCCTCCTTTGGTAGTTCCGCCTTGTTTACGGTATCCACAGCGACCATATTCGAGCTATCATTTTCAAATTCCATCGCAGCACACTTTTCTGCCCAACTTTTGGCGTCTTCAATATAATAATCTTCATTACCCTTGGTGTAGTTATCCTGGAATTTGTAGAATGATTCAACTGCCTTTTCGCACATTCTATTTTGACTGTACGCCACTACCAAAAAGTAATAAACAAACACAGGAGCTCTCTTCTCCAAGTAAGAACTTGGAGAGTAATCTAAACTTACATTTTGTGCAGCTTTTTCTAAATGATAGATCGATTGTTTTGTAATGATGTCTTCTTCAGTGTAGCATACTCCAAGTAGGTAATTGACATTGGCATTAGAAGGAAATTTGTCAGCAATACCTTTAAGTATGGGCAGGGCTTTATCAGTGTGTCCTTCCAGAAGATAGTTTCGGGCTTGTTCAAAGGATATTTGATAATCGCTGTCTTGAGCTTTTGAGTTGAGGCCTATTAATATGGCAAGCGCTAGAAATATATGTCTAATGAGCAGGTTCACGAGATAAACAAATTAAGTGGGCACTCAAATATAAGTCTAAGGGATAATGAAAAATGAAATTTTGAGTGAAGTTGTCAACGACTTTCTGTTTGTAAACTGCAAATAGAATGTCTCTTGATACTTAGTTTTGAATGAAATTTCGGGAGAACCCTATCCTTGTGAGTGTTTATTTGTTACTTCGCGAGATGCTGAATTGATTATGAAAAAGTTTCTGATCGTTTTTCTAATGTTAGTTTGTTCTTTTGAGCTTGCAGCTCAAAGCGATACT
Source organism: Flavobacteriales bacterium (assembly GCA_022763165.1). Classification (GTDB taxonomy): domain Bacteria; phylum Bacteroidota; class Bacteroidia; order Flavobacteriales_G; family JALEGO01; genus JALEGO01. The sequence continues at coordinate 2,614 of JALEGO010000726.1, read as the reverse complement.
GTTAAGCTTTTAAGTTGGAATATTTTTATGCGACCAAGAGAGGTGATGTGGAATGTCCAAATCCCACGAAGTAAAAAAATAGTTCAGTGCATTAATGAACATGATGTGGATATCGTGGTGTTTCAGGAATTGTTTGACGGCAGATCTAAGAGAATCATAAAGAGAGGCCTTAAATCGAAATTTCCATTTTTTGCGGGTCCAGGGAAAAGAGGTTTCTGGAAGTTGAATTCAGGTGTTATGATATTTAGCAAATATCCACTATCAGAAAGTTTTGTTGAAACATATGAATGCGGATGTATGGGAGCTGATTGTTTGGCAAAAAAAGGATTTGTGTTTACCGAAGTGAAGGTAAGGGATAAGAAATTTCAGATCCTAGGAACGCATTTACAATCATTAGGAGGACGTGCAAGGAAAGAGCGTTTGTGTCAATTTGAACAAATGAACAGTGCGGCCGAGAGGAAATTGGTTCAAGGCATACCTCAAATATTTATTGGAGACATGAATACCGCTAAAGGGAATGAGGAAGCTTTTGGTGAAATGCTAAACACTTTAACCGCGGAGGACGGTGAACTCTCTGGTGATTTTCAGTATACTTCAAAAGATAGTCTGATTGATTTGGTTGATCCAAATTATGGAGATACTAACATCATCGATTATATTTTATTGAAAAAAAATAAGTCCAAAGCAAGGATGGTTTATAGAGAGGTACTGCGTTTTAGAAAACCCCATAGACGTGGGATAAAAGATCTTTCCGATCATTTGGCCGTTTATGGCATTTTGATACTCTAATTATTCTAAAAAATTCCCTTGAATGTTGCGCTATAGTGTTATTTTTGAGGCTTGATTTTTTGGCTATGAAAAAATTACTCACCTTAAGTGTGCTTATAGGTCTATTTCAAGCTTGTCTTTTTGCACAAGTTTTACCAGATCCTGGTTTTGAAAGCTGGGGCAATTTTGGAACTTTTCCAGTATATGAGGATTTGAATGACTGGAATACATTGAATAGTTCTACAAGCTTTGTGGGACAGTACACAGCAGAAAAGACCACAGATAAAAACTCAGGAAGTTTTGCAATTAAATTAACGACAAAGTCCATCGCTGGACAAACAGCAAATGGAATTGCGACTACTGGAGATATCAACGTGATCAACCAGAATATTACAGGTGGGATTCCATACACTATGCGCCCTGATAGTTTTATTGGATTCTATAAATGCGAACCGGAAACAGGGGATTTCGGAACACTGGAGTTCATCCTTAAAGATGCCAATTCTGATACCGTTGGAAAAGCGAGATTTGAAACACCTTCTTCTGATGTAACTTCTTACACAAGATTTTCTGCTCCAATTATTTACAATAATGGTTCTACACCCACTGAGGCAGTTACATTGTTTTCTTCCTCAAATGGTTATTCTGCCGTAGCAGGTAGTGTTTTGTATGTGGATGATGTCGATTTGGTTTTTAATCCTACTTCTGTTCAGGAACCAATACAGAACCTTAGCATTAGCCTTTATCCAAATCCTGCTATTTCAAATATTATGATTACAGCTTCAAGTCCCTTAAATGTTACAATTTATGATATGGTTGGGAATATTGTAGATGTTTCAAGTATGGTATTTCCGGGCTCATCAATAGATATTTCAAATCTACCTTCAGGCGTTTATATATTATCTGGACAAGACGACAAAGGTAGAATCGAAAACCGCAGATTTACAAAGATTTAGTTTTGAGAAAAGGTCTGTTACTCGCTTTTCTTTTGCCCGTGCTGATATACGGACAGAACAGTGGTCTTGTCAAAGGTGTAATCCAAGATATTAATAGTCAGGAACCTTTGGTCGGAGCTTCAGTTGTTCTTCTGGGAAATGAGGGTTTTGGAACTGTTTCCGATTTGGATGGCAATTACCTTCTAAAGCTAGCACCTGGACTTCATAAATTAATTTTCAATTCACTTGGCTATAGCCCTGATACTTTGACCATTAATGTGAGTGCTGGTTCCGAATTTATTCTGAATGCAAAATTAACTTCTCAAGCACAACAGCTGGACATGATGGTCGTTTCAGCGGGTCGATTTGAACAAAAAATTGAGGAACTAACAGTTTCTATGGATGTCTTAAAACCTAACATCGTAGAAAATAAAAACACAACAAGTATTGAAACAGCTCTTGAGCAAACTCCCGGATTGGTAATTCTTGATAATGAGCCACAAATTCGAGGGGGCTCAGGGTTTAATTTTGGTGTTGGAAGTAGGGTGGCTATAATGGTTGATGATCTACCATTATTGACTGGAGATGCTGGACGCCCGGAATGGGGTTTCATTCCAGTTGAAAACCTAGAGCAAATTGAAGTAATCAAGGGAGCAGCTTCAGTTATGTATGGCTCCTCTGCTTTAAGCGGTGTAATTAATGTCCGCACGGCTTACCCTAAAGATAAACCAACAACAAAAGTCAATTTGTATTCTGGGGTTTATAGCGAACCAAGATTCAAGCCAGCAAAATGGTGGGACAGAGATCCCATATATTATGGAATGAACTTTTTTCATTCCAGAAAAATCAAAAAACTGGATCTCGTTGTTGGAGGTAATTTTCAATTTGACCCTGGGTTCATTGGCCCTCCT
>JALEGO010000725.1 GCA_022763165.1 Flavobacteriales bacterium | reverse complement strand
TACTTTCTCAATAATCAATGATAAACCGTCATCCAAGGTTCTCAATTTAACGTATCCATATCGTAAATCTTTGAAATCACCGGATTGAAATGGATCCACTCCAAATCCGATATAATAGGTTGAATTTAAGGCAAACTGAGTAACAGAATCGCGTATCAATATAAACTCATTGTCAAAGGCCTCAAGAGATCTAAAGTCAATATCTCTGCAGTTTTGAACAAGCATGCCTGGTAAAAAAGGAATCAATCTATAATTGCTATCTACGAAAAGGAAAGTATCGTCATTGCCAAAAATAGCAGATCCTACTGGAGAAGTCCAGCCATCACGAACTTTAAACCGTAAATCCCAAATTGAATCTCCATTGAGGAAAATAGAAAGCTCATCACCAATAGTTTTAATGGTATCTCCAAATTCGTAAATGTTGAAATTAATCGATGGAGAAAGGTTGCAGTCTTGTTGACTTTTTTTTATTGAGCATGCACTCAAACACACTATTCCGATTAGTATTAATGGCAAGGTTTTCATTTCAGGTCAGTTTTTGATTTTATAACAAAAAATAATCTTACTTATTGCGGAGAATACGTAATTTCATTTTGAAGAAAGCAAATTTAAAAGAAGTTTCTTCGCGCAACTTTCGTGCCAGGGATGACACAAAAATGTTTTTAGTTGAAGTCATTTGAGATACAATATTCATTGTTTGTCCTGCTATGTGCAGTGATCACCTTTTTCTTTCGAAAGCGTTTTACCAAGCAAAATCTGTTGATCAAATTGTCTATTCTTTTTGGTATTGAATTATTAGGTCTCCTTTCCTTTTCAATAGATCAATTTGCTTTTTTAAGATTATTGGCCCATATCATTTTCATACATGCACCTTTGATACTCATTGGTATGTCAGTTTATAAAAGAAAATGGTGGCTATTAATTATTGCGATTTCATTAGTTGGGGTGGCCTTGTATGCTTTCTTGTATGAGCCTTATCATATTCAAATCACAGAATATAATATAAAGAGTGAAAAACTGAACCACGATTATCGTGTGGTACTGATGTCTGATATTCAAACGGATAATGTCGGACCTTATGAAACGGAGCTCATCGAAAAAGTGCAACAGCTGGATCCGGATTTCATCATTTTCACAGGAGACTATGCACAATGCGATAATATTGTGGACCACGATCAAGTCATAAAGGATTTATCCGGGTTGATGTTACCCTTGACAAAGAGAATTCCTTCATTTGCGAGTGGGGGAGATGTAGATTTTGAGGATTGGAGGTATTTATTTTCTGAACAGACGCAGATAGTCGACAACACTTTAAATACCAATTATGAGGATATACGAATTATAGGGTACTCAGATTTGCTATCGTTCCAGACGGATAAGAATGTTCAGCCCTCCGATTCGTTTACCATAGCTTTTGGGCATGCTCCAGATTTTGTTTTGAGCAATATGGGGGCTGATTTATGTCTGGCGGGTCACACCCATGGCGGACAAGTGCAAATTCCTTTTTTTGGTCCGATAATGACATTGTCTAAAGTACGAAGGTCTTGGGCTTCAGGAATGAGCGAGTTCGGTTGGGGGCAATATCTCATTGTTTCCAATGGCATAGGAATGGAAAGGGCAAACGCTCCCAGATTAAGATTTAATTGTCCTCCCGAAATTGTGCTGATCAACCTCGTTTCGGAATAAGCTTCAAGAAACTGCTTATAAAGAATTGAGGAAAAGAATCAACATTGTAATTATTAAATGCCAATCCGTGCTATTATTGTACTATGAATGATTTGGATGGCTTTGAATTTCAAGCGCTTGATGATAGTTTTGGGATCTATTTAGGCAAGCTCCCCGAGCGATCCCCCTTTTTGCCCGAACATTTCGAAACCATTTGGCAACTTCATCCTTCGGATTATCACAGTATCATGATGCACGGCAGAACGGTAAAAACACCAAGGTGGCAACAGGCTTACGGTGTGGATTATCAGTTTACCGGAGCAACCAATCATGCGTTGCCAATAACTGAAGACTTTGTGCCCTTCCAAAAATGGTGCTTCGAAAGTATTGCTTCGAATCTGAACGGCCTATTGGTCAATTGGTATGATGGAAAAAAGGCTCATTATATAGGTCCTCATAGAGATGCCCCGAAGGGCTTGATTGAAAATAGTTACATAGTGACCATTTCTTTGGGTGAAGAGCGCATTTTTAGAATGAGACCCTGGAAAGGAAAAGGTTCAAAAGACTTTGTTTTAGATCATGGAAAAGTTGTTGTAATTCCATGGAAGACCAATTTAAATTGGACCCATGAAGTACCAAAATTTGTTAAATATAAAGGCCGTAGGATTTCAATTACCTTAAGAGCGTTTGACATTTAAATGAAGTGCACAACATACATAACGATTTATCTTTAGAAGGATGAGTTCGTCTGGAGTTTCGATCAAAAATGTATTATTGAAAAAAGAATAAAATTGGCAACAGAATTTTTTGAGCATTTTTTAATAAACTTACAAGAGAGGAGAGCATTTTTCCAAGAACATTTTTCTCTAAAAATCGGATTGCAAAGAAATGATGTCAATCCTGAATATTATAAAAATTCTTGCCCTGTTTGTGGTTATTTGACATTATCGGAAAGAGGTATTTGGGAGGTATGTTCGATTTGTTTTTGGGAGGATGATGGTTTTGATGATTCAGATGCAGATGCCATTAGCGGTCCAAATCATATGTCTTTAAACGATTATAGAATTAAATATGCTCAAAAGCTATATGAGTTCTTGATGAATGATTCTGAAGATCCAGATATTAAAATTCTTCAGGAGATGTTTATTATGATAAACGAGTCCATCCAAAATACTAAAATTGAAGGGCTTTCTAATAGAATTGGGATTTTTTGTGAACGATTAGATAATACAACTGGCCAGGGCTTGATGAATCTAAGTCTAGTTTGATTGTTGATCTTTTTCCTGATTTAGAAGCTTCTGTTTAAAAGAAAGTATTTCTAATTTTATGGATAAGAAGATTATTTTTCATCTCAATTTCAAATGCCATTATTACCATTACCATGAATGTTCTCACCATAAAAGATGAATCGCCTACAGGCACAATATTGAATGAAATTCAGATTGCAATCGCCACCGAGCATTGCACACTCAAGGATCTCATTTCTGCCAGAGTTAGTAAAGAAGTAGAAGTTTACAATAATAAAGTGCCAGAATATTATAACGGTTTAGTACAACCTTCGGATTCTGAAAAAACATTGAACGGCTTTAAGTTAAAATCTCGAAAGAAAATTGACGCTGAGCAACAAGTTTATACTGCACTGGAAGCATTTTTACAAAATGCATTCTTCGTATTGGTTGATGATGAGCAAATCACAGAGTTGGATCAGGAAATCTTTGTGAATAAGGAATCAAATATCAGTTTCATGAAATTAACACCATTAGTAGGAGGATAATATGCTATCAACAATTTTCAATAAAAAAGCCAAGGCCAAAGATTATCCACTGATGCCAAAGCTAGATGAATTTGTGAAAGAGGCTAAAAAGCTCAACACCTATTTCTACGGGGCTATTAAAATGCCCAAGGAATCATATGCGCAAATTAAAGCATTGAATAACAAGGATAAGATTGAAATGCTGTTTTTCCTAGTACCAGAAATAGACAAATTCACTCAGAAGTCAAGGAAGATGACCAATTCATATAAGTCCGAAGAATATATACGATCAGGCTGTTATATGAACTTGTTGAAGGCTCTCATGAGAACTAAACTGGAATTTTCTCAAGAAGAGTTGATTGGCATATTGAAGTTGTTGAGAGAATGTTCAACTGATGATTATTCAGCCAATCGATTTACGGATTGGCCACAAGGTTTTCTGGCTGTACAATTTGAGAAATTCGTAAAGAAGAATGGGACTAGCGAGGAACTAAAATCCTTTCTTTTGGAGGTTTTGGAATGGCCAGAACTGCAGTCAAACAACAATTATTGGGGTTCAGACATGTCTAAAGTGAGGCAAAAATTTGTTGCACTTGCACATGGGCAAGATGATGGCGAGGCACCTCCCTTTTATTTAGCCGAGGATGCTTTAGGTAAACACATCAACCAAGAGGTTAAATCCCTAGATAACGCTTATTATGGTTTGCTGAACCTTGCATCAACGGCCAGTGGATCGAAGCCTTCAAAGAAGTTTCTCAAGCAAGCAAAGGAACTTCTTGAGAAGATTGGTCATCAAAAGGCAAAGACAAAAATTCACGGATGGATGCAGTTTGTCATTGATCTAGACCAAACATGGGAATACTATCAATTTCTGCCCCCAGAAAATATGAAAGTCATCAAAGGGCTTGTTTGGGGATTGAGTAATTACCATGATTCTAAAACGCTTTCTATTGTGAGCAAATTGGCAGAAAGATGCAGTAGAAAAATTCCTGGAGTTGGTCCTGCAGCTCCTGCCATCACTAATGCTTGCATTTTTACATTAGCCAATAGCAAAGGTTTGGAGGGAATCAGTCACCTTTCTAGGTTGCGACTTCGAATTTCTCAAAATAACACCAAAAGATTGATACAATCAAAACTCGATGAGGCAGCTCAAAAACTTGGTATTTCTCCAGATGAGGTCGAAGAGATGGCAGCTCCTGATTTCGATTTGGTTAATGGCAGAATTGAGGCTGAGCTAGGGGAATTTAAATTTGAGATCTTGGTTAAAGGAATCGGGGATGTAGCTCAGACTTGGTATAAGGCGGATGGATCTATTCAAAAGACTGCGCCCTCGTCAGTAAAATCAGATAAAAGGCTCGCTGAAAAACTCAAAAAGTTAAAAGCCAAGGCAAAAAGCATAAAGTCGGCTCTTACAACTCAACGCGACCGGATTGATAGGTCTTACCTTTCTTCTCGAACTTGGACTTTCGAGAATTGGCAAAAGTTTTACCTGGACCATGGTCTTGTTTCTTGTATTGCAAAGAAACTAATCTGGAAGATTGAGAAAGGGCAAAAACAAGCTTCAATTTTTTTACAAAATGATGAATGGATTGACCCAAAGGGAAATACAGTTGATTGGGTTGATGAAGCTGAGACAATAAGTCTGTGGCATCCAGCAACGGTGCATGCAGATGAGGTATTGGATTGGCGAAATTATTTGATGGAACGGCAAATAATACAACCTCTGAAGCAGGCTTATAGGGAAGTATATCTTTTGACGGATGCTGAAGTCAATACTAGATTCTATAGTAATCGTATGGCAGCTCACATCCTGAAACAACATCAGTTTAACGCACTTGCGGGATTAAGAGGCTGGAAATACCAATTATTAGGATGGTATGATGACGGTAGGGATGGTGATGTTGCTCAGATAAAAATACCGAATACAAATATTAGGGCTGAATTTTGGATCAATGAAGTTCATGAGGATGAAGCATTTAATGACGCTGGAATTTGGAATTACATCGCTACTGATCAAGTTCGGTTTACCGATCCAAATGGTGATCCAATTGATTTAGTTGACATCGATCGCTTGATTTTTTCTGAAATTATGAGAGATGTAGATCTCTTCGTAGGTGTTTGTAGTGTTGGGAACGACCCAAATTGGCAGGATAATGGTGGACTGGCTCAGTATAGAGACTATTGGACGTCATACTCATTTGGGAACTTAAATGAAATTGCCAAAACAAGAAAGCAAGTTTTAGAAAAGCTTATTCCACGTTTGAAGATCAAAGATGTAACTACGATTGATGGTAAATTTGTCAAAGTTCAAGGGAAGAAAAGAACCTATAAGATCCACATTGGAAGCTCAAATATTTTGATGGAGCCAAATGATCAGTATTTATGTATTGTGCCAGCCAGAGGTAAGGCGGATACGGGCAAAGTTTTCTTGCCTTTTGATGGTGATAGAGGTTTGTCATTGGTTCTTAGCAAAGCCATGTTATTGGCAGATGATGATAAAATTAAGGATCCGACTATTTTATCTCAGATCAATTCTTAGTCAAGGCTTGATAAGGGAACTGTATAGAAAGCAGTTCTGCCAAAAATGTAGAGTTTGTTGTGCATTTCACTAAAGGCAATATCAGATATATCTGAAGTAGTAATTTTATTAGATATGTCTTTAACATTGATATAATCTACGGTATTATCTTTAGGACTATAAATGCCGCATACATTGGATTTGGCATTATTCCCAACTGTGAATATTATTGACTCATTGGGGCCTTTGTGCATCGAAAGAGCTCCTTGTAATTGATCTACTTTTTCAATTTTATTGATTTCGGGATTTATGTGATAGACAGCATCTACTGTAGAGAAGTAAGTTCCTCTTTCATTTGCCACAGAATTCATTAGATAGCCTTCTAAATTAGCGTCTAGGACTTTCGTAAATGCATTGCCATCATATTTGAAAATATCTCCGTTCCAAATAACCGCAGACTCATCATTTGGTATATCTATTATTCCAGACAAATCAGAAACATCCTTATCTGTACTTTTAATGCTGACGGAAACCAATTTGCTATTATTCAGTCTAAAAATTTCCTTTTTTGTATAGGCAAATATTTCTCCATTAGAAATAAAACTTGTCCGGATTTCCTTTTCTTTATGGATATTATAGTTTGGTTTTAAAGTCTTTATAGTGGCGCTTGTCCATATACTTGAGTTTCTAGTTTCTGGGTGTCTTGAAGTAAAAACCCATGTGCCGTTTGACATCAAATTCACAGAACTATTGAAGAAAACATCTTGAGTTATTGGTGTTGGAGGCCATTGATTTAAATCCAATGTCATTAGCTGTTGTTCTCCACTTAAGTTGCCAAAAACATATGATTTTTTTTGAAGCAATTCTCCATAAAATCTTCCGCCTTCCGGGTAATTCCACTCTTCTACACCAGTTAGTGCTGAATTTTCTGGATAGGGTAATTCCGTTTTCTTATTTATTTCTATTGCAGTGTCAGTCAATTCAGAACCCCAATAAAAGACTCTGATCTTTTCAAGGTTCGTTGGTATATAGAATAATAGTAAAGTTCTGAATGTATTAGAAATAGAATCCCATGCCGCATAGTTTTGGTTAATGGTTCCATCTTTTGTCAGAAGGAAGGCATCATAGTCATAGCCATAACTAATGTCCTCAGAAGCGTCTACAATTTCAACATCATCTAGATCTAAACCACTGTTGTAATTAATAAACGAAATGTCCAATGCCAATGGAGAAAATACCTCGCCATCTTCTTCTATAGGTTCGCCATAGTAAAAAGCACTGTTCACTTTTACAATTGATTCACCATCAATAGCACCTGCTTGTTCCTCAGCTATTTCTTTTAATCCCTCTTCAATTGTCGCATTTAATTTCGATTGAGTTTCTTTATTGCGATCTGAATTTTGGCATGAAAAGATTGAAACCGCCAAGCCCAAAATGAAAATATTCCTGTACATAGCATAACAAAATTATAACTATTCAGGCTATGTTTATTTATCAACTAAATGATAAAGGCTAATTTGTCTTTTGTAGTATTATTTTCTCATAGCCTGAGGATGTTACAGTTTTCCCATGATACGAGTTTGAACCATCTTGCGAACTGGTAAAAGACCTTGTAGATTTGCGTTTGCTTTCAGCATCTATTTGTGCTATAACTTGATCGTCCGATAGTCTTGTTAAATTCCAGATTTGGGAGTTTTCTCCATTGGCATAGGTTACTTCTGTGTCTTTGTTGGCGTTTGTTGTAAATGGCTCTCCTATTGTGGTGCTGGTGACAGAAGTGTCGACTTCAATATCCTTAATCACTTTGGTTGTGACTATCGTTTTGTTGTCTGATACAATTTCTTGTGTGGATTCACTCAAAATATTCAAAACGATTCTCTGATTTTCATTAAACTCTTGTTCAACATCTCCAAGAAAGTTCCATGTACCTTTCTGTTTTATAGTCCTAGATCTTTTCCGTTTGATGTTTGAGCCTATTCTTGTGGTATGAATAACATCCATTACCACCCGGCTATTAGATTGAGTTTCTTCGAAAGCAGATACTACGCTGTATTCTTTTGTCATTTCAAAAGTGCCTTCAGGTGTAAAGTTAATACTGTACTCGACACCGCCTGCTTCATCAATCATGTTGATATTATTGCCGTCATTGGTATGGTTGTGTATGTTTATTTCGGCACCTTTAATAATTTCTTTTGTTTCGTGGGTTCTTTGATTTCCTACAGATGGATTTGTAACAGTTTTGATTTTGCTTTCATAACTTGAAACGGTCCAATCTCCAGAAAGTCTACTTTTTCTTGACTCAAAGGAAATTAAAGGATCTTGATAACCTCTTTTACATCCAAGAATTGAGGTCATGATAAAAATTAGGAAAATAAGGTTTTTCATTTTGTAGGTATTTTGATGATTTGGGTGCAAAAGTAAATCGGCCAAAAGCTCGAGGGCGTTAACCATTGTTAAGTTTTAGTATTGTTTTGTTCTTCCACTCTGTTTTTTTGGAGGTGCAAACTTAGAAATATGCTGTTGTGCTCAGTTGACCAATTTGTAGACGTAATGGATTTCAAGTGAACTGATTTATATTTCTAGTTTGACGAAAACCAACGATATCAAACAAAAAACCCCGCACCATTTCTGGTACGGAGTTTCTCAAATAATAAGTGATGCTTAATCAGCTTTTTGAAGAATCACTTTGCAGGAACCAGTCGTGGCAACTGTGTTTCCATGATATGAGTTTGAGCCGTCTTGAGAGCTCGTAAATGTACTGCTTGAGATTTGCTTGTTGTCAGTGTCAATATGTGCGATGACTTCATCTCCTGAGAGTCTCCTTAAGTCCCAAATTTGAGAATTCTCTCCATTTCTGTAAGTCACTTCGTTGTCATTTGTAGTATTGGTTGTAAATGGCTCTCCGACAGTTGTATTTGTAATTGAAGTGTCAGCTTCTAAATCATTTATGATTTTTGTAGTCATTACCGTTTTGTTATCGGATACTACTTCATGTTTTGATTCACTCAATATGTTCAATACAATTCTTTGATCTCCGTTAAAGCCTTGTTCCACG
>JALEGO010000724.1 GCA_022763165.1 Flavobacteriales bacterium | reverse complement strand
ATGTTGATATACCAGAAAGAATATCTTCTTATGGCAAAGACATTACTATTGCTCTTTTTATTTCTAAAAAAGGCGGAATGTTTATTCTTAAAATCGAGAAATTCTATTCATTAGAAAGAAGCAATAATTTAGTTGAAAAAAGCCGTGAATTTGGTGATTCAGGAGATTTGATGCTTTATCTTTCTAATAATTACTCCCTGACAGAGAAAGATTTTCAAATTGTTTAGGAATTGTAATAATACACTTCGAATTTGGCTTTTTTTCTTAGAGAAGTGACTTTTGAGTACTTCAAATTAGTTTCTTTCCAAATTGTAAATTGCTTTAATTTAGGCATTTCTAAAATGGAAGGATTTATTTCAGTAAGTTGATTCCCGTGAGTGGTAAGCTTAGTTAGAGACGCCAATTCTAACAGGTTGTCTGGCAATGTGGTTTGGGAGTTCCAAATATTTAATTCTTTTAGTTTCGGCAAACCTTTAATCTGATCAACCACTTGTTCCAAATCTATGCCAACCGCATCATGAATATTCAATTTGCTTAGGTTATGACAGTCACTTATCCCTTCTGGTAGTTTTGAAATGGTTTCTGTAGGATTTATGGTAAGCGATTTAACTTCAGTCATTAGTTCAGGAATGGTCTTTAGCATGATGTAGCTGCCATCCAATTTATCGAAGCAAGCTTTGTGAAGGGTTTTTGGTATTTCACCCATCTCTTTGAGCTTCCTACAGGCATTGCTCCAATCATACTCTGCCAAATACAACCTAGTCAACTCAATATCGGCATATTCGTTCCAAAAATTTTCTAAAAAGAGGCGAATACCGTTGATATCATCATTGTTTGCCTCTTTTATCAAAAATGTCTCTCTATCATCTTGGATGACCTTCTTTTTAACGGCTTTAGCCATTTGTTGTCTGAATGCCTCGGGAAATAGTTTTGAGTATTCACTATCCTCGCAACGAAGGGGTGGCATAAAACAGAAGATTATACGAACCATGTTTTCTTCTGGGTGGAAGTGTAGTTCTGGCTCACCCTCAGGCTCAAAACCCTGTATTGAATGCAGCATTTTAGAATTACTTATCCATAGGAATTAGACCATCTATTTGGCCATCCTTCACGACAAAAAGGGCATTCATAATTGGAGCATTGCCATAAGAATCATCTTCCCAAGTATAATTGTGGAGGTAAGCAAACTTGTTCATGGTATCATCATCCGCATTTCTAGCGATGACCATCATGCAAGTTCTCCTTGGAATGGAAACCAATAGTTCATCAGCTCCTAAAATGCTGTGTGCTTTGTCCATGTGACTTTTGCATAAAATCTTCTCGCTACAAAAATCTTTGCCTGAGGCGGTTAAGATTCCAGCAGTGTTAGAATCAGCTGGAGGTACCTCGAATTCCGATTCGAATGCCTCTAGGTTGTCATATGCCTCATTTAAAACAGCATTTGGATCTTTGCCTTCTATGTCTCTTGGCATTAAGAAAACAAAATTTGTTGGGGTGTCATATCCAAAGCCCAAAACTAGGTGTGGGTCTTCTTGTGAGCCGAATAGTGTTTGCTTAAGTGCGCCTGCTTTAATGCCCACCCAGTCTCCTGGTTTGAGGATGGGATATATTTTGTTGTATTCTCCAGATTCTATGCCTTCAACGGCTTTTTCCATTTCTTTTTCTTCTCCTGGTCTGGTCTGACCGAATATTTTTTTAAAAAGGCCCATTAACGTAATTGATTTTGTGATTGAATGAGGTCTAAATTAAACACATGCCTCTTAATTTCCATATAATCATCTTTCCATTTAGAATTAGGTAGCGCTCGTTGATAAACAGGTGGCTGGATTTTGATGGTCGGAGGATTTAGTTTAATAAAGATTGCAAGAATACAATTAAGGGTTAATTCTATGATTTATATAACTCGAATTTACTTCGACTGGTTTTCTTGGTGCGCTAGCATCTATATAATCATAATCATCCTTATGCTCATCTTTAAACTCATAATACTCTCTTTCAAAAGTTTCATATGATTTAGTCTTGCGATTGCTGTTTAATGCAGGTTCTAAGATACTATCACAAGAAGCACAACTAATGAAATACCAAGGTACACTTAAACCAAGACCATTGGAGTCAGCTTGAATGTTTGAACCACATCTTTCTTCAATACAATTTCTATACCTCAAAAGCTTCATTGATTCATCAAGTGACTCTTGAAATTTTTGCATTTCATAATCCATTTGGGTGTGATAAGGCTCATATCGCTTCATTGAACCTCCAATTGAACCTAGCAATAGAAGTGCTCCCAAGAAAACCCAAATCCAGTTTTGATACTTTCTGAGCTTTTGATTGAATGACATAGCAGTGGTTTTTAAACTGGATTAAAAAACCACAGCGATTCCATAAAGTTTCTATTACAAAGTCAATTGTTGACTATTTATCACCAAGAATTAATGGCAAACCATTTTCTGAATTTCCAACAACAACAACTTTAGCGTTCTTTGATTCAGCTAACTTCAGTGTTGCTTCTATACCTTTCTCCTGTAAGATTTTGTCTGTCAATGAAGCGCTCAAAATTCGGTTGGCCTCAGCCTTACCCTCAGCATCGATCTTTTGTCTTTCAGCTTCTTTTTTTGCCTTGGTCAGGCGAAATTCATATTCTAAGGATTCTTGTTCTTGTTTCAACTTGTTTTCAATTGCTGTCTTAATGGTAGGAGGCAAGGTAATATCCCTTACCAAAATTTCGTTGAGCTGAACATATTGTTTATCAAGGATTTTCTTGGTTTCCGTAAAAATTTCTCCTTGGATGACATCTCTTTTGGAAGAATAGATTTCCTCCGGTGTATATCTTCCAACAACACTCCTTGTGGCAGAGCGTATTGAAGGTTTCACTACCCTGTCAACGTACATTTTACCCTTCTCTTGGTGTAAGTTTCCAAGCTTGGTATTTTCAGGCTGAAACCATGCCGATAGGTCCACGGTAATTTCCAGTCCATTAGATGATAAAACTGCCATTTGCTCTACTACTTCCTGCTGTCTTATCTCGTATAAAATGAGATTATTCCATGGGGCAATGATCTGAAATCCTTCACCATATGTTTTTTCCACATTAATACCCCCTCCAAAAGTTTGAAATAATACACCTGCATGTCCACTGGGAATGGTAACGGAGCTCTTGACTAATGCCACAATAATTAGTAATACTACTATAATAATTAGTGGACCCCTGATAAGCTTTTTCAAATCATATATTTTGCCATCGTATTCAATCTTCATGTCAATTTTTTGACAAATGTAAGGGATCTTGAGGTTTCTCAACGCGCAATGCTTAATATTGCTCGCAATTAGATTCTTTTTGAAATCACTTATACTTGGCATAGCCCTTATCCTCGTTGGTCTATCTCCAACTTATAGTCAGAATGACTCCCTTTCTGTAGAAGATTCTGCAAAAACCAAAAACTCACTTATAGGGTTCCCATTTGCTTTCTTTACCCCTGAAACAAAGTGGGGAGGGGGTGCAGGTGCTTTGTATGCATTTCGGTTTAAAGGAGAACCTCCCAACTCAAAACCCTCTCAGATTCAGTTGGGGTTCGCATATACCCAGCTTAAACAGCTATTGGTATATTTTCCTTTCCAGCTATTTGTAGAAGATGCAAAGTATTTTGTCTACGGAGAATTGGGGTATTTTATTTACAATTTCAATTATTATGGTATTGGT
>JALEGO010000723.1 GCA_022763165.1 Flavobacteriales bacterium | reverse complement strand
GATCAAATGAAATTCTGCGGTTCAGGTCTAATCCTAGCCCTACATTGTATCCATAGGTAGCCAGCGCGTAATTTTGTTTTACATCGTGATATGCATCGTTCAATCCATCCTTGGCGTCTGCTTGAAGCAATAGACTTCCCACAATGCCCCCAAATGCCCTGATTTTTTTTCCAAATCGAAAGCCAAGGTTGATGGGAACATCGACTTTATTGTAGGTCAGCTCAATAATTCTCGTAAACTCTAAGCTGTCGGCACTAATTTTCCCTCCAGTAGAACTAAACAATATTTCAGGTTGTAGGAATATCCAATTGTTAGCCACTCTTAGGAAGGCTCCAGCATGAAAGCCAAAACTTCCTCCTTTAGTCTGATATACGATGTCATTGATCGATTGATCTATATCGACTTGTGAAAGATTAGCACCACCTTTGATACCAATTTTCGTATTCTTTTGAGCAAATGAAGGTAAGGCAGAGAAAAGCAGCAGAGCAAGGAATGCTTTTTTCATATAGAAGGTTTAAAAATGGGTAAGCTATCTATATCGCACCGCTACAACCGTCTACCCTTGCTCCATTCCTGGCCTGGGGGAGTTCAACAGGAGCTGGTCGTATAGGACTTACCCAAGGCAAACTTAATAAAATGCCTCTTAATGATTAACCAATTTGTCAATATATTATTGCACAAAATATTGTTCGTTATCTGTTTGTTGTATTTTTACAGGCAAATTCAATAAGATCGAAGACCGAGTACAACTTCTGAAAGACAAGCTTAAAAGGGAACTAAACCTGGGTTCTTTAGCTGGGCTAATCGCTTTTGGTTTTTTTTTAATTCTATATTATTTAGGACTACAACCACTTGGAATATTTAGCCTTTTTGGAGTATCGATCCCTATTTTGATGCTCATTTTTGGAGCTCAAAACATAAAGAATAAAATTTTTGGGGGCAGAATGAGTTTTGGCCTAGTATTTCAATCAAGTTTGACGATGTGTCTGATATATGCCTCTATGTTTGCAATGTTAGTCTATGTCTTTGGCGTTCTTATTCCTGAAGATTTGATGACGGATATCTATGAACGTTCCCAAGAAGAGTTTGCTTTATTAGAGAAATTCGCAAACCAAACAGAACAGGAGGGAATAGATCAAGTAGCTGTTGAAGAACATCTGAAATTACTCAAGGAAAAGGATTTGGGTACAACCGTTTGGGAAGAATTCTCCACAAAGCTATTTGGAGGTTTGATTCTTTCATTAATCGCAGCTTTCATATTTAAAACCAAGAGATAAATTGTCAGGAGTCGTTTAATTATTATAAATTTCGCTGTCAAACTGTACCGATGAAAGATATAAGTATCGTAATACCGCTTTTAGACGAAGAAGAATCTCTGCCAGAATTGTTTGAGTGGATTAAAAAGGTAATGACGGCAAATCATTGGTCATTTGAAGTGATTTTCATTGATGATGGAAGTAAAGATAACTCCTGGAATATCATTGAGGGACTCGCGAAGAATAATGCTGAAGTCAAAGGCATCAAGTTTCAAAGAAATTACGGGAAATCAGCTGCGCTAAATGAGGGTTTTCAAGAGACGTCCGGACAAGTGGTCATCACAATGGATGCGGATTTACAGGACAGTCCTGATGAAATTCCTGAATTGCGGAAAATGATTCTAGAAGATGGTTATGATCTGGTTTCAGGATGGAAAAAGAAAAGATATGATCCTCTTTCTAAGACAATTCCAACCAAATTATTCAATTGGGCGACAAGAAAAATGTCAGGTATAAGTCTCAATGACTTCAATTGTGGTCTCAAGGCGTATCACAATAAGGTTATCAAGTCTATTGAAGTTTATGGAGAAATGCATCGATATATTCCAGTTATAGCCAAAAGAGCTGGTTTTCACAAGATAGGTGAAAAAGTCGTTGAGCATCGGGCAAGAAAATATGGTAGCACCAAATTTGGATTGGATCGATTTGTTAATGGTTTCTTAGATCTATTGACCATCACTTTTATTTCCAGATTTGGTAAAAGGCCCATGCATTTTTTTGGACTCATCGGCTCGATTTTCTTTTTGATCGGTTTTCTGTTTTCGATATGGATGGGTATTGACAAGTTATTCATTGACCAACAAGGAAGATTAATTACTGAACGTCCACAGTTTTATATTACTTTGACCATGATGATCATGGGAGTAATGTTATTTCTTTCAGGATTTTTAGGAGAATTAATTTCGAGAAATTCTCCTTATAAAAATTCCTATTTGGTAGAAAAAAGATTTTAGGAGAAGGATGAAAATTTGCATAGTTGGTCCGGCATTTCCTTTGCGTGGTGGTATTGCAAATTTTAATGAGGCCTTGGCCAGATCATTGATGACCGAGGGGCATGATGTGGAAATCATTTCTTTTACACTACAATATCCCAATTTCCTTTTCCCTGGAAAAACCCAATTTGATGAAACAGGAAGTCCTCCTAAAAATCTAAAAATAAAAGAATTAGTTAATAGTATCAATCCGTTTTCTTGGCTTAAAACAGCGCGATACATCAAGGCTTCAAAACCTGACTTGGTGATCATTCGGTTCTGGATTCCATTTATGGGAATGAGTTTAGGAAGTATTGCAAAATTGATCAATAAAAGAATTAAAGTAATTGGACTGACAGATAATGTCATTCCTCATGAGAAGAGGATCGGAGATCAAATATTGACCAGTTATTTTCTTAAAAACTGTCATGCGTTCATGACAATGTCGAAATCTGTTCTAAACGACATTAAAAGTTTTAAGGTAAAGGGTGAGATTGAATTATCTCCACATCCGATTTA
The DNA here is from genome assembly GCA_022763165.1 of Flavobacteriales bacterium. Lineage (GTDB taxonomy): Bacteria > Bacteroidota > Bacteroidia > Flavobacteriales_G > JALEGO01 > JALEGO01. Next base: position 17 of record JALEGO010000723.1, on the reverse strand, counting down.
TGATATTTATGGTGATT
>JALEGO010000722.1 GCA_022763165.1 Flavobacteriales bacterium | reverse complement strand
TGAGGTATGACCTCGGATATCCAGTTTATCATATTATTCAAGATGACAATGAGAATTATTGGTTATGTACCTTGGGATTGGGAGTGATTTTCTTTGATGGCAATACGTTTGGTAAGCTGAAATATCTCAGAAGTCAGTCAGACAATGCATACCATCATGACCATTTTAGAGCAGCACTGAAATTGGAGTCGGGTGAAATTCTTATCGCTGGGGAATCTGCATTCTTGAGAATTTCAGCCGATAATGTAATTCAATACCATTATCCTTATTATGAAAACCGAAATAATCTAATACTTGCTTTTGCAACACAAAACACCGACCTTTTTGTTGGTACGTTTGGTAATGGTTTGATCAAAATGGATCGTGATTTTGAGGTGAAACAGCATTATAAAATTCCTTGTTATTCTCATAAATCGGAACTTATGAGTCAAACTACCTGTAACAAAATTGGAAGACTTGAAGCAGCCGATTCCTCGCTAATTATTTACACGATTCATAACGGTATTTGGGCTCTTAACGAAAGTGAGATTAAACTCTACAGTAAAGGGAGGTCCATTGGAATGATCAATGATACAATGCTAGTGTCCGTTCCGGGGGGCATTACAGATCAGTATGGAAACTCCTACGATTTCGAGCCGGGGACAATCATTACCCAGTTTGATGATGAAATGTTTTTTAAAAATAATGATGATTTTGGTATAGTCAAAAAGCTACCCTATTCAATAATTACTGAACAAGAAGATAAAGTTCATGAGATTTTGTCTATTGACCCTATGATTTTAGGACTTGAAAAATCTGTTGTGCAGGTTCGGGAAGAAACCGCCAAAACAATCATAAATCATTCTGGCCAGCTTGATATTTCTTTAGAGAAAATGAATGATTATTTGATGTTGTTCTCAACCCAATACGGAGTAAATATTTACGATGAAAATCTTGATAGGATAACTGCTCCATTTTTAACAAAAATACATGACTTTGGATTGTGGAATATCTATGACATGAAATGGGACAGCGTGAATGAACGCCTTTGGGTAGCGACATATACAGATGTTGGATATATGGATGTTGAGCTCGATTCATTCTTTGTCGTTTTGAAAAATGATTACAAGGGGAACTCAGGCTTATGCTTATATGATGGATTCATACTTTCTTTTGGATCAGATACATCCTTTTTATTTAACGTAAGTACCTGCGCTCTTGTGAAAAAGATCTTTGTTCCAGGTGGAGTTGCTAATTATATTCAATTCAATGATAAATTGTTAGGGCATACATCTTCGCAAGTTTTTGTTCAAAATTTGGACGGATCTAAACAAACAATATATCATAGCACCAACATAGATCAGGTGATTTCAAAGAATGAATCAATTTATATAATCACAAGACAAAAGAGTATTCAAGAATGCAAATTGGTAGATGATTCATTGACAATCGTTCATAATTATGACTTGTGTGAATATATTGATTGCCACGAAGTGAGAGACTTGAAGATTAGAGACAAGGACTTTTTAATTGCATATAAGAATAAAGTATTAAGATGGAAACAGAATAATGATCAAGAAGAACACCCGGTTGCATATTTGAGAAAAGTACTTATAAAAACTAATGGGGAATACACAAATGTTGATGAAAGTGTTTTAATCAACAATCAGCTAATATTGAGCCACAGCGACAATTACATCGAGTTTCATTATGGGTTAATTAATCCAATCGGGTTAAGGGGTTATGAAATAAATTATAAGCTCACTGGAAAAGACTTAAAACATAAGTGGCGGGTTACTTCTGACAATAATGTCATATATCAAGACTTATCTCCAGGGGATTATGAGTTCAAGATAAAAACTTGCCGATACGATAACACATGTGCGAATCAACTGGAATTTGCTTTTACCGTACTACCTCCATTTTGGCAAACGTGGTGGTTCAGGACTCTATTGGTGTTATTAGCTTCTATTATAGTTTGGAGCTACATTAAATACCGGGAACGCAGTTTGAAACGTGAACAACAAGCTCTAGAACAAAAGGTAAAAGAGAGGACGAAAGAAGTAATTGAACAAAAAGAAGAAATAGAAAAACAAAAATCTAATTTGGAGTTGCAAAACGAAAAAATTGAACATCAGAATCTTGAGATCAAGCAAAGTATCCATTACGCCTTAAACATTCAAAAAACAGTACTCCCGGAAAGTCAACTTGTGGATTTTTTGATTCCTAAAAACTTTATCTACTACAAACCTCGAGATATTGTAAGTGGAGATTTTTACGCGGTTGAAGACATCTCTCGAGATAAAGTCATGTTTGCAGCCATCGACTGCACAGGACACGGTGTCCCCGGTGCTTTTGTCAGCATTGTAGGCAATAATGCAATTAAGAGGGTTTTAAGAGAAGAACAATTTCAAAATGCTTCTGAATTTCTGCAGTTAATGGATGTCGCTGTTCGAGAAAACCTGAAGCAAAACGAAGAAACAAGCTCGATTAAGGATGGAATGGATTTATCGATGTGCTTTTATGATAAGAAATCGAAGGTCATAGATTTTTCTGGAGCGAATAACCCTATTTATGTTGTTAGACATAAGGACCATCCCACTGTTCCTCATGATAAAATCACTGGAGGTGAACAACATATTTTGTATGAAATAAAAGGGGATAAGCAGCCCATTGGAGGTTGGGATCACGAACCCATAAAGAAGTTTACAAACCACAGAATAGAGCTTTTAGAGGATGATACTGTATATGTCATTACAGATGGGTTCCCAGATCAGTTTGGAGGTCCAAAGAACAAAAAATACAAATATAGAGTGCTCAAAGAATTGTTGGTTTCTTTTTCCGATAAAGGATTGAGTATGAAAGATCAACTGGCGATCCTAGACAAGGAATTGATAGCTTGGAAAGGAGACTTAGAACAAACCGATGATATTTGCATCATTGGAGTCAAAGTGATTTAAAATCCTATTCCATTTGTGGAAGAAAGCAACACAAGAAAGCAAAAAATGATATTCCAGCTTGCGTATCCAGAGTGTCTTCGGTTAAGAAAGAAATGGAAACAATAATCATAAAGACCAATAAATAGAAGTTTTTTGTTTGAAATGCGGTTTTAAATAAAATCGCTAGAACAACCAAAAAGACAATTAAGCCTATAAGACCTAATATGGCAGTTATATTCAAATATTGATTGTGAGGTTTGTGCCAATACTCCTCATCAAGAAGTGAGTGTTTATCGTAGATGACATTCAAGGAGCTTTGCAAATCGCCCGTGCCAACACCAAATAGAAAATTGTTCTGTATCAGCTTCCAGCTGCATTTCCAGTATTCTATGCGTTGTGTCAATGAATTGCCACCCGGGTTCGCACCGTGGATGTATTGATGAAGTTGCCAGAATGCCTTATAAATCCGAAGTTGGATGCCTGTCTCATTAAGAAACCTCTGATTTGCTATACCATTTTCAATAGCTACAATTTCTGCATCGGAAAGTTGATCTAGACCTTCCTTGTCTTTTTTTAACCCCTTTGATGTCATATATCTAATGAGAGTCGCATCTAAAAATTGTCCCTTTTTATCTCGATCAAAGAGATCCATATCACTTCTTTCTTTCCAATGATCTTTTAACTCTTGCCAACAGACATTAAGCCAAACATAGTTGCCGTTCTCAATATCCTTTCTGTCTTTATAATGATGGTAAAAGTGACCGTTCTTTGTTTTTAAAGGTAAGGTGAGATCGGCAATAGGAGTGGCACTGAAATATGAGTTATAATAATTCCTGGATTTTATTCCGATCAAAATCATGCCTAAGATGATAAGACTAAAGTATATCCAGGAACTTTTCCGGTGCAGTATAAAAAACTTGTTGCTTAACCAAATGAGGAATAATACCGACAAGATTGCAAAACCCGTAAACGATTGCATTACCAGTAAAAAATAAAAGAACCACAAAATCAAAAGCGAACCTAATGATCTTGTCAATAAAGTTGACGGTTTGATTAAATCCATGAACACAAATGCCGTAGAGAGAACAACCAATAAGCTCAGTCTTATGTGGGAAATGAGTGGAGAAATATCCCGAATATCTTTGAGGTGCACATCAATAAAACCATGATAAATCGCAAGACTTATTGAGGTTGAAATAAAAGTAGAAAGTATCAGAAGCCGCTTGAAAAATCTGCTTGACTTTTTATCAAAGTAATTTGTGCTAAAAAAAATAAGACTAAGCAGAGCCATTGGTATTTTGATTCTTATTTCATTCCATGCCTGAGAAAGGTTTTCAGAGTATAAAGCACCTATACAATATATTACGAATAAAGTGATGAGCCCTAAGGCAATTGGATGAGTTTTTAGTCTTGAGAATTTTTCCTTAAAGTTTCCTTCTAGGACCCAATTGCCAATGAGAATAATTTGAGAAAAGCTCATTAAGAACTTGGATAAAGGAAGTCCAATGACCATAAGGGACACGCCTAGGTAAAACAACCAAAGGTGGACTTTATCTCTCAGCAGCATAAGAATTCGTTAGGCTCATAACGCAAGTGTAAAAGATTTTATTTCATGCTTTGACAAAAAAGTGATGAAATGATAAGCAATATTTTTTTTACAAAAAAAGATAGGGTAACCAATTGTTTGTGTGTATCGTTAAAGAATCCGTAATCATAGAATTATGAAATTGATTAAGAGTATATTTATATTGACACTTTCAACGCTTGTAGTATTCAGTTCATGTAAAAAGAAGGAAGAAGATGAACCAGCTCCGGAACTTCCGCCAGAAAGCACCTTCGTGATGGATTTTGCCGACTTTAAGGACACCACTGGAGGAGGAAAGAATGGTGCACCAGGTTTCGAAGTTTTAACAGATTCTACAAAATGGAATTTTGTTCATTCCGCATTGACCGTGTGGGGATGGAATTTGGCAATTACCATTCATTCTGCAATACCAGTTGCAGCTTTTAGAGAATCTTTTAATCACCAATGGCAGTACGATGCTAATGCTCAGGTTTGGTCTTGGCCATACAGCGTGACCGTAGGGGCAAAAACATATGATTGCAGACTTGAGGCTTCTTTATCTGGCTCCGATGTGATTTGGGAGATGTACATTTCTCAAGGAAATGCATACACTGATTTTCTATGGTATGAAGGGCGTTCGGCTATTGATCGCTTGAGTGGAAGTTGGAGATTGTACAAAGACCCTCAAAGTGGAACAGGGACTCCATATATCGATATAGACTGGACGAGAAATGGTCAAGGCACAGCTGATATAAGATATACCAATATCATACCTGGAGATAATGCTAACGGAAGTTATATTTATTTCGCGGTAGATCAAGACTCAACAAGTAATTCCGTGGGAAGTTATGATCGTCAATATGATGTCTTCAAAAAGGTCGATAACAATCTAACAGAAATTCTATGGAACAGTACTTCTAAGCATGGCCGTGTTAAAGATGAGAAGCGATTCTCAGATACAAACTGGCACTGCTGGAACACTACATTCGAAGATGATATTTGTAACTAATTCAAAAATGAGTTAGTTAATAAAAAAAGGCTGTGTCGAAAGTTTTAACACTTCATGGTTACCCTGAAAGTGAGACTTTTGAGACAGCCTTTTTAATCCTACGGTTTAAGTAGTTTTTCGTAGGAATCTTTACTAGCTAGAATGTCTGTTGCCTTTAAAACAACCGAATCTCTTGCAAGGCTGTTTTCAACTCTTCCACGCTGATAGTAATACCTGGATATAATTTCTTGTTCAAGCAATTCTTTGATTTCATCTTCGAACTTTTTCATATCCTCAGACTTATTCGGCTTAAGTTTTTCTTTGATTGCTTCAAGTTCAGACTCGATGGAAGCATAGTACTTTTCCTTTTTAGTTCTGGCTTCTAGCTTTTTAAGAATGTCTTTGCTTTGGAGACTGTAGTCAAAATCATCCTTGTTTACAAAATCAATGAAGGCTTGATACTCTGTGTCATTCAGTCTAAACTCTTCCGCCTTGACAATTTCTTCCTTTTCTGCGCGATATTTTGTCGCATAATCAAAGATTAAGTTGTTTCTAAGCAAAGAATAAAGAATATCTCCTCCCTCTTTTCTTTCAACCTTAACATCTGGAGTAATACCCTCTCCATCAAGAACTGTCCTTCCAGAGGCGGTTTTAAACTCTTTTAATAATGAATCAGGAATGGCATTCGCATCACCATCACTGTCTCTATGAGAGTAATCAATCTTTTGAATACAACGGCCACTTGGAATATAGTATTTTGCCACTGTTACCTTGAGCTTTGCATTATAAGAAAGATCTCTGGTTTGTTGAACTAAGCCTTTCCCAAAGCTTTTATTTCCAACAACAATCGCCCTGTCAAGATCTTGAAGTGCTCCAGAGACAATTTCAGAAGCGGAAGCAGATCCTCCATCGATCAATACGGCTAGAGGAATTTCTTTATCCAAAGGTGTATTTAGCGTTTTATGGCTTCTATCCCAAGCTTCAATTTTACCTCTAGTATGTACGACTTCCTGACCTTTATCGACAAAGAAGTTTACAATATTGACTGCTTCTCTAAGTAAACCCCCGCCATTGCCTCTGAGGTCCAAAACTAAAGCTTGTAGGTCATTGTTCTCCTTTAAATCTTCATATGCCTCTTTGACTTCTTTACTTGCTGTTTCCGTAAAGCCATTTAACTTGATATATCCTGTTTTGTCATCAAGCATACCGAAATGAGGAACATCCTTCACTTTTATTTCTTCTCTAACTACCACAATTTCTTTGGGTTCCGCTTCTCCTCTTTTAATCTTCAATTTCACTTCTGTTCCAGGTTGTCCTTTAAGAACCTTACTGAGTTCACTTGTATTTTTACCTTCCGCACTTTTGCCATCAACTTCCATGATGATATCACCTGCCATCAAGCCGGCTTTTAAAGATGGCGAACCTTCATAAGGCTCCGCAATCACAATCTGTTCGCCTTTTTTTCTGATAATAGAACCAATACCACCGTATTGCCCTGTTGTCATGAAACGATAATCTTCAATGTCCGATTCCGCAATATAGTTTGTATAAGGGTCCAGTGAACCAAGCATCGCATCAATACCTGTTTTCATTAGATCGCCAGGGCTGGTTTCATCTACATAATAGATGTCAAGTTCCCGAAACAATGAAGCGAAAATGTCCAAGTTTTTTGAAATTTCGAAATAGCTAGAAGTAGCTCTAATTGAAGTAAGCACAATTCCTATAAGTGCTATACCGAACAATATCTTTTTTACTGACTTTCTCATGAAACAGCGTTTTAACGATTAATTTAAAGTTAAAAAAATATGGGAATCCAAGGCAAATTAATTGAAGAACGGTAAATATCGCTTATGGATTGCGCAATAAACCCTAAATTTTGTTAAATGAAGCGTTTTTCATTGCACTCAATGCTTGCTGCACTGCGTCTTTAATTTCCGGAAAAGGAGTGATTACCGATTTATTGTAGATTAATGCAATATCATAATGTTTTGAGAAAGAAATTTCAGAAACCCGAATAGATTCTCGAATCATCCGCTTAATTCGATTTCGATTTGCTGCTTTCGTAATTTTCCTTTTTGGAACAGCAATCAAATACTGATTATTATCTGCAACGGATTCTTTATAATACAGCATTAAAGGACCATGACTTAATCTGGCACCTTCCTTAAACAGGACCCCAATGGTTTTTTTAGAATGAAGTCTAAAATGTTTAGGAAACTTGAAGTGAACCTTTTCAAAGGTCATTTACCTTCTTAACGTAATGTTCTATTGCTGAATACATAGAAGGAGCTTCTTTGCTCGGAGCCGCAATATTCAGTTCCAAACCATGTTCCTTAACAGCTTTAGCAGTTGTAGGACCATAAGCAGCAATTCTGGTCTTATTCTGCTTAAAATCTGGAAAATTTTGATACAAAGATTTTATTCCTGAAGGACTGAAGAAAACCAAAACATCATAATTCACATCAGCTAGATCAGACAGATCACTACAAACCGTTCTGTAGATATTCGCTCTTGTATATTCAAAACCATTCTTCTCCAATAAATCTGGAATGGTAGGCTTCAAAGTATTCGAGCTAGGCAATAAGAACTTCTCGCTTGAATGCTTCTTCATGATTTCTATCAGATCCTTAAAGGTCTGCTTTCCATGAAATATCTTCCTTTTTCTGTAAACAACATATTTTTGCATGTAATATGCCGTAGATTCCGAAATACAAAAGTATTTCATTGAATCTGGAACTGTAGCCCTTGCTTCTTCCGCGATTCTAAAAAAGTGATCTACAGCATTTCTACTTGTAAAAATTACTGCTGAATAATCTAATATGTTTATTCTATCTTTTCTGAACTCCTGAATTGGAATACCCTCAACATGTATAAAAGGTCTAAAGTCAATCTCAATACTGAGTTTCTGAGCCAAATCAAAATATGGTGATTTTTCCGTTTCTGGTTTTGGCTGTGAAATGAGAATATTTCTTACTCTTAACTGTGAGTCTCCTGCCATACGATTGCCATTTTAATTATACCCCTTAACGAAGTTTCATCAGAACTAACGTTTTGAAAAGAACGAGCACTGGTAAAATTTCGAGGGTGCAAATGTACAAAATTATGTAGAATCTAGAGTAGTTCTTTTGACTAAAAGCTTTAATTGTTAATCTGGCTATTCTATATAAAAATAGTGCTCCGATTATTGAGAATCCAATAATAACAAGAGTTTTAGGGTTGAATACCTGTGTGAATGAGATAGAAATAATGATGGGAAAAAGAAGTAATCCGGTGAATAAGGTGTTTAGGATAATGGAATAAACATGTTCAATTGTAATGTGTTTTATTTCGAAAATAAAACCAACTGTCTGGAGGGAGACCACTCGTGCAATAGAGACACCCCATGAGATGAGTAGTGTCACTAGAAACACTACATTCATTGACGCCTGTGAAGGCGGAATAATATTGTAAATTATGTTGGCTTGTGTAATGAAAATTGCTACTAATGAGCTTAAGCCAAGAGCAAGCCAGAGTGTGGAATTACCTGACCAAACCCTCTCTTCTCTTGAAAGGAGCTTTACCGGAGAATCAGAAATCAAATAGGTGCCAATAAACCCAAATTTTTGATTGTAATAAGTTTTATACCAAGACATTACGATTATAGAAAAAATCAAAAAAAACAATATCCAAGATGATTGTAATGGCCGATAAAGTTCTAATTCTGTCAATACTTCCCCCTTATGTTTTTGTTGAAATAAAGTATACGTTCGAGTTTCTTTGCGAGGGAGTCTATGAAAAACCTTTGTGTTCAAGGGCTCCACAAGCGAAGCCTGCTCATCTATGGGGGGATAGTTGTAGTTTTTCAAATTAGAACCTGCTTGTCCTGAAATTAATATAAAAAGTCATTATAAGGATACCGTTGAATGTGAATTTTTTTGACTTCATTATAGAGAAGTTCTCGAAATTCTTCAAAGTTCCCCTTGTCTTTAGCTGAAATAAAGATGCAAGGATGATCAGATTTAGACATCCATGTCCTTTTAAGCTCGGCCATACTAAAGGTGTTGGGCTTATTACCTGTCAAATCAAACTCATGATCTTTGCCAAACGCGTAGGCGTCAATTTTATTAAATACCAAAATCTGAGGTTTATCACTTGAGTTTAATTCATTCAAAGTTTCGTTGACATTGTATACCTGGTCTTCAAAATTGGGGTGTGATAAGTCGATTACATGAATAAGAATATCCGATTCTCTTACTTCATCAAGAGTGGATTTAAATGATTCAACGAGCTGAGGAGGTAGCTTTCTGATAAAACCAACTGTGTCTGATAAGAGAAATGGAAGGTTTCCCAAAACAACTTTTCTGACGGTTGTATCCAATGTCGCGAACAGTTTATTTTCTGCCAAAACTTTGGCTTTACTCAATTGATTCATGATCGTGGATTTTCCGACATTGGTATATCCTACCAATGCTGCCCTAATCATTTTACCTCGATTCTTTCTTTGGGTAGACTTTTGTTTGTCAATATCCTGCAACTGCTTCTTCAGCCTTGATATTTTGTCGCGAATAATACGTCTATCCGTTTCTATTTCGGTTTCCCCTGGTCCTCTTAAGCCGATACCACCTTTTTGTCTCGAAAGGTGTGTCCACATTCTTGTTAAGCGAGGAAGAATATATTCGTATTGGGCAAGTTCAACCTGAGCTTTGGCATGTGACGTTTGAGCTCTTTTAGCGAAAATGTCAAGAATCAAGTTGTTTCGATCCAGGACTTTACATTCCAGTATTCGCTCTATATTTCGAAGCTGAGAG
>JALEGO010000721.1 GCA_022763165.1 Flavobacteriales bacterium | reverse complement strand
TGCAATCTGCTCAATTGCTTGCAGATGCCTGTATTTCATTCAATAATAATTGTGCTGTAGGTATCGAACCGAATCACAAACGTATTAAGCAGAATCTTGACAATTCTCTGATGTTGGTGACTGCCCTAAACACCCATATTGGTTATGAAAATGCTGCGCTTATTGCCAAAACGGCTCATAAGAATGGTACCACGCTTAAGGAAGAAGCAATCAATTTGGGTTTGTTAAGCGCTGAACAATTTGATGAGTGGGTTGATCCAAAGTTGATGATTGGTTCTATGGTTTCAGAAGCGAAGTAAGATATCTTCTATCTGGAGCTTTGGATTTGAAATAACTCATTTGGTAAAGAACCCTTTTTTGAATAAAAAACAAGCCCTTTATCTTTATTCATAAAAGACACTACAATGTTGTCATTTTTATTCCATCCAGATATTCTAAATGATCCTTGACCTATCCAATAATCAGAACTTCCTGGGTCTGCAGTTTCGGTCCAGCCAAAGTTATTCTTCTCTCCGAACCGCAGCAGCTTTTTCCATTTTCTGGATCCTTTTGCCAAAGTGTCTAGTATAACCTTCCCATTTGAACTTTGACCAAAATAAATCTCATTGGAGGATAAGATCATTTTACCAATTTCTACTTTTCTTTCGTTTTGGCAGGCTTGGATGGTAATGCAAAAAAGAATACAGATCGATATATAGAATGAAGTCAAGTAAGTACTCACGATAAGCAATGTTTATTTCTGCATTTAAATTTACGAAAATCGACTTTTCTAAGTTCAAAACATTCAAAACATTCAAAAGATTCAAAAGCACAATATGCTATCTATTCGATTTTTCTTCAAACAGTTTTTTAAACTTCCGATAGTTTTCGGCCTGTCCCATTTCTTTGTATATCTCAGCAATTTCCGCATAAATGTATTCTGAGCTAGGTTCATTTTTTATGGCGTTAAGAAATGCCTCCAAGGCTTCTTCATTTCTTTTTTCATCTCTCAAAATATAACCTAGGTCTTCTGAGATAATTGAATCATTTGGGTGTTCTTTAAGTCCTTTTTTTAAGATTTCAATTCCAATTTCGGGATTATTCCTTGAATAGAATAATTCGTAAACTCCAAAACAGTGCGCTGGAACGGCCATGATGACTTCGCCATCATCAAAGTCTCTGTACATATTAGATACCCTGGGATTTGGGAAGTCATGAATGACAAAATCTACTATCCTTTCGGGTGTAGAAACTGTTAAATAGCATGGTTTAGGGTCCTGACTAGTCTTCACGATGAGACCTTTGATTAAAAAGAAGCTTTCGTGTGCAGGAACTGTTTTCTCAACTGAACGGTCGATGATCCATTCCAATGCATTATCAGAGTCATAGTTAATGATGTCGAAAATGTTAACATTTTGGTCTACATCTATTTCTTTTACTAGCACTGTTATATTCCTTTCTGTCTAATTTACTAAAATCCTTTTTTCCGCAGTGTTGGATATGACATTCTGATTAGTTTATACCCTTGAAAGTCTAATTTGTTGAGGAAAGAATACTGAAAATCTAGCTTAGCGCACTAAGCTAAAGTGTCCATTCGATTTAAACACCTTTTTCTTAACATTCTTATACCATAATGAATAGACATAGATGTCTTCCTTAGCAGGCTTGCCGCCAATAGTTCCATCCCACCTTTGATCAATGTTATTAGATTCAAATATTCTGTCTCCCCAGCGATTGAATATTTGAAAATGAAACTCAATCACATCACGACCTATTGGGCCATAATCGTCATTCAATTCATCTCCATTTGGGGTAAATGCATTCGGTACGTAAATGGTTGTAATGGGTTCTATATAAACTGAATCGGTGTATTCATGGGAGCATCCGTAATCGTTTTGCACCACTTGGATGATTTCAATATAGCCTGTATCATCGATAAAAATAAGATCCTCAAGGTAGTTGTATTCATCACCATTGGTTAAAACATAAATTCCAGAAGTTTCCCCTGTGGCATAGTTTCTCAATCTAAACTTAGGATCATAGGCATGCGTTTGTTTGGGCGAAACGGAAAATAGTGCTTCAGGCGTTGGGTTTACTTGAATTATTCCTGGTTTACTTAGTGTTTTGTTTGCAATACACCCAGAATCTGTTTCGATTTCAAGTGTCACATCGTAGGTGCCTACATTTGCATAGGTGTGAAAAGGATTTTTTTCAGTTGAGCTGTATCCATCACCGAAGTCCCAAAGATAGGCAACAGGGGTCCAGGAAATGGAAGCATCCACAAACTGCATAGTATATGGTGCGCAACCCTGTTGAGGAGGATAATCAAAATCAATTTCGACCTCAGGGAATACTACTATATCATCCGTAACAATTTCTGTACATCCAAAATCTGACACGGTAAGCGTTATTGTGTAGTGCCCAGAATCAGAGAATACTACATTACTGGGGTTGGCAACATTTGAAGTAGCAGGAGAGGCAAAAGGCCCAAAGTCCCAATTGATAGAAGCCGCAGGGTCAAAATTGCCATTGGCATTAAAACTAAATGAATTGTTGATTTCGCATTGTGGATCTTCATGTGGAAAACTAACAATCAGTTTGTCCTTTACATCATATGTGGTATAAGCAGTGTCAGCACATATAAAACCAGGATTGGCTATTAACATAATGTTATAAGTTCCTGGCCCTGGATAGGTGTGGGTGGGGGAAGCCTGCGTTGATGTATTGCCATCACCAAATTCCCAAAGATAGGATGTCGCATTAACACTGTTGTTGCAGAATGTCGCAGTCATACCATCACAAATATTATCCTGTCCTTGACACATTTGTCCTTGAGAGGTGATATCTGCAAGAATATTTGGGTTGCAGGGCTGCACGTACAGTTGAATGTCCCTTTTGGTTTCACTAATAAGCGTCCCATTACGGTATTCTTTTACGCATACACCCAATACATACAATCCAGTTACTGTAGGAGTTCCAGTTATTTCTCCTGTGTTTTGATCAATTGCAAAAGCTGGGTTTCCAGTAATTTGATTTGTTTGGCTAAATCCGGTAGCCCAAACAATGTTATTGAAAGGCTGACTAGTTGGAGGGTCGGGAGCTGGATTAAGAGCAGTACCACCATGATAAGGTGTGCAAAACTCATATTCTAGCACATCGCCATCAGCATCGGTAGCAGAGTGATCAAAAATAAAAGGCTGGCCAGTACACAATACCAAAGGCGGATAATTCGCAAATGTTGGACTGCTGTTACATGTAACATTATTGGATCCTGGAATATGTGCGAAAAGAGTCAATCCATAATCTTGTGGATTGACAATATTATTGATTCCCGGGTTTCTACAGCATCTTTGATAGACAATGTCATATCCTACACTATTGTTAGGAAGTGTTACAGTTGTTTCATAAATAGCTTCCTCAATACAAAGCCATGATGGGGCTGAAACACAGGGGTCATTCGTGTTCAAGGGAATTTGTGTAGGAGTCTGGTGGTTCATGTAAATGGATTGGTAAAGCGCTCCATTCTCAAAAATCCCTACAGCCGCACTTGGGTCAAAACCTGTTCCATTTGCATTGTTTGGACCACAATCCCTGTACACCTTCAGGATAATCTTATATTGTCCGGTTCCAACACATTCATAGGAAACTTCACCACCAACAAGATGCGTGGAATATCCGGATATGACACCGAATATCACCATAAAAAATATAAGAAGTCCTCCTTTCATTAATTGTTAGACACAAAAATACTGAAAATGTTGCTTTTAGAAACCCAAAATTATTTATTGGGGCTTCTTGAAGCTTAAACGGTTATTTCGTGCCCAAAGGTGCCAGCCTAAACCAACTGAAAATTTTAATTCATTGAGGCTTATAGCTTCAGCATCTGAAAAATGCTTGCCGGAAGCGTATTGTAGATGAAAATAGATGTTGAAAATTTTATTTGCAAAATAATTTGCTCCGATTCCAACAGCGAACAAAGGATTTATACTAGACTTGTTTTCAGAAAAAGCCAGACTTGGATAATCATCAAGCAGATTGGCATTTCTTTTGACCCTGGATAAGGCCAACCCAGGCATTATACTGAGGTATGGATCAAGTTGATTTTTCGTTTTAAGATGAATACCGCAGCCAACGAGTTGTGAGTGATTTTGGTCGAATAAATCTTCCGAACTACCAGAAGAAGTAACGAAGTAATTTAAGCTACTACGTATTGAGACATTATTACTTACGTAATAATTTAAACCACTATTTATATAAACATTCGTGTTGCTGGAGTTATTGAAAGACCCAAAGCCAATGTTGCCGTAAGCTTGAATAAGACCTTTGTCAATGTAGGATTCTTCTTGTCCGAAAGTAGACATGAAGCTGAAAAGGGTAGCAAGGAGAATTGTCAATCGCATGTTCAAAGCTTAGAAAATCTGTAGTTCACACTTAAGGATATTAGCAAGTGTCCTTCTAATATTGGAGTTGAATGGCTATCTGAGATAATCAAATGTGGTTGCTCTGTTTCGGTTCCAGGTTCATTATGGTGGTTCGAAACTTCAACATGTAAATCCTTTCCTAAATGCGACATATAGAGGGCAGAAAGCGTTAGATTAAAATTTCTAGTCAAATAATAATGGGTTCCAATACCACCTTGTACAGCTGAAGTCCATCTTTTAACACTAGGACGATCACCATCCTCCAAACGGTTGGCGGATACAATTGCATGATCAAAACAATGTCCAGCAGCGAAATAAGGAGCAAACTTTTGATCAGCTTTTTGCTTGTTCATGTAGAACAAAACAGACCAGCCGATATGATAAGTCTCTCTCAAACCAAGACCTCCAATATCTGTTTTTATATAATCAGCGAACCATTCTGTATTGACTTGATCGGAAACTCGAATTCGAAAATGGCCTCCATATCCAGCTCCGTTATAATCATGATGATCAAAGAAGCTTGTCGTGGTTCGAATGCCCAATGTAAGTCTGCTTAATTCTTTATTGGGCAGGGAGTCTGTTTGGGAAAACCCATTGATAGAGCAAAAAGCGGCAAAGAATATGATTAATTTTCTCATTATTGTACGATTGGAATTAGACCTCTAACACCCATATCAACGACTGTATCTCCTTCGGTTGGATTGTATATGCCATTTCCGTCTGGATCTTTCCATTCAAAACTGTTGTTTATTGAAATTGAGCATAAGATTTCAACATCTTCAGTTTCTTCTCCAGTAATTACAAAGTCGTTCTCAAATATACCTGTAACCAAACATGATCCTGCCGGTATTGCTGAGCTTGATGCAATAGGGTTTGGGACGGTAGTTGCTCCAGCCGGGGCTTGTCCTTCAATAGTTGGGACACCTTGGAAATCTGTTTCAAAGGCCCAATAGCCTTGAAGCTTATTTGCGTTCACATTAATAGTTTCATCTTTTACTTTATAACTTCTAACATATGTATTGGCGCCCACAAATGAGGCTATCGTACCCTGTAAATTGAAACCGTTGGATTGGAAATCGATATCATAATTTTGATAGGATAATGATATTCTGAGGTATTTGTAAGTTCCTGGAGAGATATTATCTAAATCTATTGTATAGAAAACTTCATCATCACCAGCGTAAGCAGCACTGTCAAAGTCAATTGCTGATGATCCACCTTGGGTTGTAGTGACTCCCTTATAGATTTCTTCGGCACTATAGGCAGGTATGTCATTTTTATCGGCCAGCTCAATATAGTGGGCTCCCATAAGATTAAATCGGGGGGTTTGTGCGGCATGACCTGCTGGAACTCCAGCCAGATTCCCGAAATTGTCCAGACGCTCTTGATTGGGATCAAATTTGAATTTGAAGATGAGTTTTGGACTTATAGGATCATAAGTGCAGGAGCCGTCATACTTATCAGCATCTGCATTAAAATTGTTTGCGGAGGGGTCGGTACAACCTTTTTTTCCACAGGAATGAAATATCAAAATACAAAAGGCGAGAGGAGCAATAAATTTCAGTTGTTTCATAACAGCAAGATTAATTGGTTTAAAGGGTGTCACAAAGATAATACCCTTACTTTACAACGGCAATTTTACCAATTCAACATAAACCTCCTGTGTTTTTTTTGTGAAAAGCGCCTTTCGATTTGTGAAATGCTCTAATTCGTTAAACACTCATTTTAAATGCTTCTTTTCTTTCCCTTGAAATTGGAATTTCATGTCCTCCTTTGAGTGTCACCATCCCTTTGTCTTTTTCGATTTTGTAAGAAACAATGTGTTGCAAATTAATGAGATAAGACCTATGCGTTTTAAAGGAGAATTTGCTTTGATATTCTCTTTCGATGAATTTTAGTCCTTGCGATAAAGTTCTTTTGGAACCATCAAGTAAATACAGTTCGGCATAACTTCCAGATGCTTTGGCGAAGAGTATATCATTATAGTCAATTAATTCTGTCCCCTTTGAGCTAATGACTTTTAGCTTTTTTAATTTAAGAAATGGCAGCTTTTCTATCGCAGTGACCAAGTCGTCAGGATCTATTGGTTTTAGAAGATAATCAATGGCCTGTTCTTTAAGTGCCGGCAAAGCATATTGATCATGTGCGGTAGTGAAAATGACGTGAAATTCATCTCTTAAATGAGCTATTTGTTGAAGTAACTGAATTCCATCGAGTTTTGGCATTTCAACGTCCAGAAAGAGGAGTTCGCAATCGAGTTTTGGCAATTCATTGAGAGCTTCCTGTGGTGAGTCGAATGTTCCAATGACGTTGATCTGTGGGCAGTATTTATTAATTAAAAGAGAGAGTACTTCAATAGCGTCAGCCTCATCATCAATAATTACCGCTTTAATTACCTCTTTCATTTTTAATAGTTTTTGGTATTTCTATGTTTACGGTTGTGCCATTTTCTTTGTCCTCATAGTTGATTATAAAATCTTCATTGTAAAGGGAACTTAGAATATTCATTCGTTCCATGGATATTGCGCTTCCTTTTGAATCAGAACCTCTGTCCTTTTTCATCTGCGCTGAGGCTTTTCTGCCAATGCCATCATCTGCGATAGTGATAAGTATCTTGTCATTCTTTTCCGCTAAAATTATTTCAACGCTTCCTGAAGAGTTTTCATTATTTAAGATGCCATGCCAAATTGAGTTTTCTACAAAGGGCTGAATAATTAGAGGGGGGATAAATATCTGTTGTTTTGTAGCAATCTTATTTTCAATATTAAAACCTAGTTTTTCTTTTAACCTTAGCTTTTCCAGGTTGAGGTATAATTCTAGGGTTTCCAACTCCTCATCAAGGGTAATCAATGACTGTCCGCTAAGGTTTAAGATTTTTCGCGTTAGTTTTGAGAACCTGGTTAGATAGCTGCTTGCCTCAAATCGGTCACCTTTTAAGATGATATTGTTGACGGAGTTTAGGGAATTGAAGATAAAATGGGGATTCATTTGATTTTGAAGGTTTCTTCCCTCTAATTCAATGAGGTTGTTCTCTAATTGCTTTCGGAGTTTCTCTAGCTTATTTTTTTGTTTAAAAAGCACTAGACTTATACTGAGAATGGTGATAAGAGAAACTGCAATGATCAGTAATATGGAACGTTGTTGGTTAATTAGTATATCATTCTTTTCTAAATTATGCTGCATCAATTCATATTCAAATTTTGTTTGTAGGCTTGAAAGCTCATTGCTTTTGTTTAGTAATTTGAGACTGTCATTTATTTGGTCGAGCTTTGCATTATAATAATCGGCTTTGGTCCAATTCTCTTTTTTGGTCTCCAGGTAATGAAGCCCGGCAATGCTCTCCTTTATTAAATCATTGGAACCAATGGCTATTGAGAATTTGTAAGATTTTAGCAACAATTGCTCTGCAAATAAATGGTCATCACCAGATATACATATCTCTGCCATAGCTAAATAGGCATTGATAAGATCATGGTCCAGGAATATTTCCTCTTGCTTAAGATCTCTTTTAAATCTAATGTAGAAAATGGCGCTGTCCGTTTGTCCATTTTCATAGAGCAAGTTGGCTAAATTATATCGAGATATTAGCACTTTTCTATTCAGGATGTTTTTACGAATTGAAGCGATAACTATCGAACGATAATCAGAAATGGCGTCTTCGAAATTTCCTAAGAAAAAATTGCTATTACCAATCAAAAACCTTGCTTTCAATCGAGT
>JALEGO010000720.1 GCA_022763165.1 Flavobacteriales bacterium | reverse complement strand
TCGGTATTTGAAAAAATGCTCGTTAATGGCTTTGGTTTACCGTTCAATTCTGGGGTTTATGTCTATATTATTTTGGTAGTTGGTCTTATTTCTTGGCTCATCTATTTCACCCGACAAAAAGGTCATATCGCAGCCAACACCATAATCACTTGTGTATCGGTAATACTTATAGGCTATTCCTCATTTGCAATTATTATGATTCGCTCTTCTGCGAATCCTCCAATGGATGAAAATAATCCTGAAAACGTTTTTGCGTTACTGTCTTATTTAAATCGTGAACAATATGGAGATCGCCCATTGTTTTACGGTCAACAATTCAATTCTCCTTTGGATAATAGAAAACCGTATGCAGATGGTAAGCCCGTATGGTTTCAAGATAAAAAAACTGGGAAATACATTATTTCAGATGACAAAAAGGAATCTGTTCCAAATTATGCGGAAGAGTTCCAAACTCTCTTCCCAAGAATGTATAGTCCGGATAAAAAACATGTTCGTGAATACAAGAGTTGGACAGACTTTAAAGGTAAAAGAAAACGATATAAAACTGTTCAAGGCGAGGTGAAGCAAATTCCATTTCCAACTTTTGGGGAAAACATCAAGTTCTTTGTGAATTACCAGATAGGATGGATGTACATGAGATATTTCATGTGGAACTTTGCTGGAAGACAGAATGACATTCAAGGCCATGGTAATAATTTCGATGGTAACTGGATCAGTGGGATCCCATTCTTGGATAATGCTCGTTTAGGTGATCAAGATAATTTACCTGCAAACTTAAAAGATAACCCTGCTAGAAATAAGTTCTATCTTCTACCTCTTCTCTTAGGTATTATTGGCTTGGTGTATCAGTTCTCCAAGCATGGTAAAGATGCCACGGTAGTAATGCTTCTTTTCTTCTTTACAGGATTAGCCATTGTCATTTATCTGAATCAATATCCAATTCAGCCAAGAGAGCGGGATTATGCCTATGCAGGTTCCTTTTATGCCTACGCCATTTGGATTGGCTTAGGAGTTTACGCATTATTCGATTGGACTAGAAAAACACTGTCTCCTCAAATTTCTGCTATAGCCATGAGCTTGGTAAGCTTTGCGGCTGTTCCTATGTTAATGGGAATGGAAGGCTGGGACGATCATGACCGATCTAACACTTATACAGCCAGAGATTTTGCAAAAAACTATTTGCAATCCTGCGCTCCAAATGCGGTTCTATTTACGAATGGAGATAATGACACTTTCCCTCTGTGGTATGTTCAAGAAGTTGAAGAATTCAGAACAGATGTCAGAGTTATCAACCTTAGCCTGCTCAATACAGATTGGTATATTGATCAAATGAGAAGAAAGGCTTATGATTCTGAAAAGGTACCGTTCAATATGCCTCCAGAGAAATATCGTCAAGGAACCAGAGACTTTGTTTATATTTTTGAAAAAGGCAAGAGTGATGTTCATCTAGACATCAAAGAGGCGATGGATTTCATAACAGATGATAGTAAAGGACAGCGATTGAGAAATGGTCAGACTGTTCCTTACTTCCCCACAAAGAACTTTAGTTTAAAGGTGGATTCAGCACAAATGATTGCGAATGGAACTGTAAAACCTGAGAATGCTGGAAAAATGGTCGATCGCGTCAAATGGAAGTTCCCAGGAAACCATGTTATGAAAAATGACATGATGATCTTTGATTTGATTGCGAACAACAACTGGGAAAGACCTGTTTATTTTGCCATTACCACAGGCAATAGAGCTTATGTTGGATTGCAAAATCATTTTCAGTTAGAAGGCTTAGCCTACAGATTGGTTCCAATCAGCACTCCTAAAGGAGCAGACGGTCAAATTGGACTCATTGATACTGATATTATGTATGATAATATCATGAACAAATTCCAATGGGGAGGCATGGAGAAATACGATATTTACCTGAATGAGAATAACCGCAGAATGTGCATGAATTTAAGAAACAATTTTGCAAGATTGGCCAAAGCACTTTCTGATAAAGGTGAGAAAGAAAAGGCAGTTGAAGTATTGGACAAGTGCATGGAAGTTATGCCTGAAAATAACGTACCATATAACTTTTTCATGATTCCGGTAATTCAAGCTTACATCAGTGCCGGTGCTACAGAGAAAGTTGCTCCCATAGTTGAAAAACTTTATGCTCAATATGAAGAGGAAATGGACTACTACCTTGCTTTGGATAATGATCACTACAAGTCTATTAGCAAAAGTAAAGCGCAACAAGCAATCTCAATTTTATATCAACTCAATGAAATTGCAAAGCGTCAAAATTTTGATTTCCAACCTGAGCTAGACTCATCGTTCAATGATATGCAGCTAAGGTATGGTGAGAAAGAGCAAAGTAAAGGCAGAGGATAGAGCAAAGTGATAGGTCTTAATTCTTTAGGAAGACTTCACTTCAAAATTAAAGACACAGAAAACGTCCATCTCACCTTCGATGATGGACCTCATCCAGAAATAACGCCTTGGGTGCTAGAACAGTTATCTAAGCATCAACAAAAAGCTACGTTCTTTATCCTTGGCAAGAATGCTGAAGCTCATCCAGAAATTGTCGAAAGAATACTTCATGAAGGTCACAAAATTGGAAATCACAGCTATGATCACCCCAATGGCTGGAACACACCAAAAGCCTCCTTTGTTGACAATGTTTTGAAAGCTAAAGACATTATTGATTCCGAATTATTCCGTCCGCCTTATGGGAAAATCACCCCTGGCCAAATATCAATGCTTAAGGAATTCAAAATTATCATGTGGGATGTTCTAACTGGTGATTATGATCAAAGCAAAGACTCCCAAAAGATGTTGGAAAGAATCATAAAAAAAACTCAACCTGGGTCAATTATTGTTTTTCATGACAGCGAAAAAGCACGAGAAAACTTGTTTTTTGTTTTACCTAAGTACTTAAATTATCTTTTTCAGGCTAGAATTAATTCAGCTATCATACCTTAAAACAAAGCATTAACATATCATCAGTTTGTGGAATCTCTCCCATCCAATTTTTCAAATCAGAGATTAAAAAATTCTTAAAACCATAAATATCATCCTGATATTGTGGAAAGTATTGCATAAACCTTGTTTTGTATTTCATTGGTTTAGGGTCCTCCTTAAATTGATCCGAAATACCATCAGTAAATAGAAATACGGTATCACCTTTTTCAAGCTTGATTTTGGTACTGGAAAAAGATGCTTGTAATCTACGTTGACTACCACCCACCGAAACTCTATCTCCTTTGATCAAATTTATTTTGTTATTACTGAAGTAGATCAGTGGTCTATGCGCTCCAGAATATTGAAGTTCAGAGGTTTTCTTGTTGAACATAGCCAGACTAATGTCAAGGCCCTCCCGAGCGGCTTCTAAATCATTTTCTTGTTTGAGGCAGGTTTGAATTTTATTGTGCAGTTTATCAAGAATTTCCTCTGTGCTCAATAATTTCAATCCTTTGGCAATTTCATTTAATAACAAGCAGCTGACAGATGCCAACATAGCCCCTGGGACACCGTGTCCAGTGCAATCCACCGCTGCAGTATAAACTACATCCCCAACCTCATAAACCCAAGGAAAATCCCCACTGACTATATCTTTAGGCTTATAAAACACAAAACTCTGATCGAAGTTTGATTTTAAATCTGACTCACTTGCAACAAGGCAAGATTGAATGCGTCTCGCATAGTTAATGCTATCAGAAATCTTCTTATTCTGTTGAATGATCGTCTCGGAGGATTTCTGTAACTGTTCTTTTAATTCCCGTTCTCTCCATGTAGCCGTAATCAAATGATTGTTTGTTTCTGTTAGCTCACGATTCAAAATTGTCAATTTTTTGACTTCCTCCTTCAAAAGTCTAACCTCTTCGCTATCAATTTTCATCTTTGTCTTACTCATTCTAGTTCAGTGTATCGTTTATGACCTTTTTATAGACTCGTGTTTTTGAATTAAGAGGTTCAAAAAGGGTTTTACTTTCATTCGGGAAAACATCATAGTAACCAACAATAAAGACCCCATCCTCGTTGAGCGATTCATGAAACAATCTTAAAACCTTCATTTTTAAATTGTTATCAAAATAAATCATAACGTTTCTGCAAAAAATAATATCAAATTTTTTTTTGACTGAATCATGAACCAAGTTATGTTGTTGATAGTCTATTTTCTTTTTATACTTACCCTTGACTTCTATATGCGAAGGGTATATGTTAAAGACTTCATTTATAGATTTATTGGGCAGATAATTTAACAAGCCCTTTTCATATCTACCAATCAGTGTTTTAGAGTATTTACCATCTATAGCCTTAGCGAGGGCTCTGGAGCTCAAGTCCGTTGCCCAAAGTTGAGATTTATGGAGAAGATCTTTATCTTCCAAAACGACCGCCATCGAATATATCTCTTCTCCAGTGGAACACCCTGCATGCCACACATCTATTTTTCGCTGTGTTTTGTAAGAGTCAAGAACTTCATCATGTAAGAAAACCCAAAAATCAGGGTTTCTGAATAAATCAGTTAGGTTAACCGTTAAATCATCAATACATTTCATGAAAAAATCCCGATCTCTGAGTATTTTACTCCACAAACCGAGTAGAGAACCAGTTTCATGCTTTGTAATTAATCTGGCAATCCCTCTTTTCAGAGATTTTACCTCGTAATTCGTGAAATCTATACCGTACCTAGTCCTGATAGCACCCGTAAGAGCTTTCAATTCTTCGCCTGATATTTCATTTGCATGTTGTCGCATTTAATGCATCAATTTTTTCAGCTCGTTTTCACTCATTTCAGCGGATACGAATTTTTGGAAATAACTCATAAATGAAGGACTTAAGTACCAGATAAAATCAGGGCCAATTTTGTCTTTGTCTGAAATGAACTTGATTTTAACTTTGAATTCAAAGTTCTCATTCTTAATCATCCCATGAATCTTGTCCTGTACATCTTCTCTTGAGCCTTTAAAATAAACCGGAATGTGACCATAGCATTCCATTCTAAGAATATTTGATAGTTCAGTAATTGCAGCGGCTGTCACAATATTATCTAACTCAGAAAGAAAAGCTTCAACCATTATTTGGTGAGCTGTGGGGTCTTTATAAGAATCTTTTTTCAAAATGGGATCCGTGATGCTTTTTGCTTCTTTGTCTGATAGCAATAAAAAAGCCTGCCCCTCAATACCACCCTTGATTTCAGTCGAAATTAAAATAAGTTCAGCACCTTGTTTAGATAATCGAACATCATCAGACACTTTTGATGATTCAAACACTGATTTAATATCCACAGTAATATTTTGTTTAGTAAAAGACGAAAATGAACTAGCCGCTTTGTTCATACAATATGTTAAAAGATCCATCAGCATCCTATCTGAATTTTTAAAATTACCTTCCATCATTTATAATTCTGCCCAAATAAATATCTCATTATGTATGCCGCGTCTAAGACTAAGCAAACATTTCCATTCCCAAGAATTGTAGCCCCGCTGAACAATTCTATTTGATCTAAAGGTTTAAAAAGTGGTTTTTCGATAATCTCTTTTTGCTGAAGCAATTTATCAACTACAATACCCAATAATTTATCACCAAAGCTCAGCAACAAGACTTCTAATTTGGTATCAGAAGACAATCGATCATAGGACCTATGCAGTTTAGAAATCATTTTTTTGCTATCATCACAATCGAATAGATCGTCTAAAAAAACTAGAGATAATGTTTGATCTAAATATTGCGAAATGAGTCCACCATTAAATTTTTGAATATCACTTTTATCAAGCGAAATTACGGCTTCGGTATAGCTCAAAGGCACAGCAAATTCTTGTGATCCAAGCTCAAACAGTAAGGCTCCTTTGACAGCCATTGAAGCTGGAAGAGATAAGGTTATTTCGCTGCCTTTACCTAATTCTGATTTAATGTCAATTTTTCCACCAATGGACTCTGTAGCTCTTTTAACTACATCCATGCCAACACCTCTTCCTGAAAGAGCTGTAATCTCACGAGCATTAGAAAACCCAGGTTCAAAAATCAACTGATAGGCATCTTCCTTTGACATTTGCTCTGCCATTTCTTTACTAATGATGCCCTTCTCAATGGCCTTTTTCTTCAATAGACTCGGGTCCATACCCGCACCATCATCCTGCACCTTTATGATTACCATGTCTTTTTCATTCGAAGCTGTAAGGATGACCTGACCTTCAACACCTTTTTGCATTGCTTTCCTATCTTTCGGTGTTTCAATGCCGTGGCTTACAGCGTTTCTTACTAAATGGACTAGTGAATCACTCATTATTTTTAGAACATTGCGATCTATTTCTATCTCTGTGCCGGTCAGTGTGAGATTGACTTTTTTCTTTTCTATGCTTGCTGCATCCCTGACAATTCTGTGAAACTTATTGAACATAAAGCCCACTTGTACAAGCCGAACATCCATTACAGCGTATTGAAGATCAGAGGTGATTCTGTGTAAACGAGAGTATTCATTACTCTAGACGGAGGTACCAGCAGCGATGACTTTATTACGGTGGAGTGGCTCGATGGCCCGGAAGGGACACT
>JALEGO010000719.1 GCA_022763165.1 Flavobacteriales bacterium | reverse complement strand
TTGCCAAGCGCTTTCTCGATTTGTCCATGATCATCAAAGATAGCATTTGCTTTCCAATGATAGAATGAGACTTTGGGCTTAGGTTTTCCACAAGAAACAAGTAGTAGAACAATTAATGATTTAAAAGAAACTAATTTCACGGCCTAAATTTATAAATAGCAGGTTTTTTTGATGAGGTTATTTTATTATTTGTTGGTATTCTTTTCTTTTTCGCTCTTTCCTCTCTTATTCCAAACAAATCCTGTGTAATCATAAATCTCAGATTCAAATTTTTTTAATAATTGTAATTGACCAATTAGTTCATCCCAATCCGTATTGGTAAAGCCACTTTTCCAAATTCCCACAATTTTGTTGTTGTCCATAAGGCGAACACCCCTGGATCTGTTCTTTATTCGAAAAAGCCTGAACTCTGTGTCTTCTACTCGGAAGGTATGTTCTTTGTTTTTAGCACTCACAATAACTTGGTGCTGGTCAACCTTAACATCATTAGTGAAGGCTTTTGTTTTGAGTTCGATAAATGCAACGATTAACACGAACCCTTGAAAGACTGATACGATGGCAAGTGGAAAGAAAGGAGATTTCCAAATAATCGCGAGAATTACATATAGCCCAAGGCATAAAAGTGTCCCCGCCCTCGCAAGCCTCAAGAAAATTTTAATATCTGGTATTTTGGTGAATCTTGTCATTCTTGAGACACTGGTGTGCACAATTCTATCAGAAAACCATTGATATCGGAGATGTATGCAATCTCTTGTCCCCAAGGCTTTTGATTTACTGGTTCAATTAAGATTGCACCATGACGTAGTGCAATATCCAAGGTCTTTTGAACGTCTTCTACCACAAAGCCTAACTCAATTCCAAAGGGTCGATTTTTTGGATTGGATTTTAAGTATCCTGAGTTTAGATTTGAGGAGGCCAAGGTGTGTGAGGCAAAGGATATGGTTGTTTCGCCAGTGCTCAGCTCACCATAATCAGCTTCCGGGGTGATGAACTTTTTTTGAAATCCAAAAGCCGAGGAATAAAAAGTCATAGTTTTATCTACATCCTCAACATACAATATGGTGTATGAATATTTGATCATTGCCATTTCCAGTTTAACTGATAGTCCCATTCGAGATCTTTTGACTCAAAATACTGCTTAAATCGTTTTTTATCCGATACTTCATTTTGAGGAACGATGAGATGGAGACTTGATTTTAGTTTGATCAAATAATACTTTTTCAATTCAATTACCCTTTCGATTTCAGAAACATTGAGTTCAGATTTCCCTTTCTCTTCTTCCATTGTAATTGTAGATTCTGATAAAGTAACTTTAAAATCCCTTCCAAACCTCTTTTGATATATTTCTTCTGCGTATTTATTATAGAATCTTTTATATCTCCATTTATTAAACTTTGGATAAAAAATATACCAAATCAAAGCAAATATTATCACAACAATTGCAGTGATATTGTATGTGAAGTTTCGCATGCTCAATAGCAGTATGGCGATGATCAGGTAAAGCACCGGGACGAGCCAACGGTTTCTTTTGATTCTTTTTTGAATTTGGTTGGAGTGCGCTGCAACAAATAATTGAAGGAGTACAAAGTCTTCTTTATGGAGTTTATAATTTAATTGGATATCATTTTCCATTGGGAGCAAAGATAAATCAAAGCTCTTGGAAGAGTGTTTTATTTGATTACTCTTTTCAGACCTTAGATCTGTCAGACATGGACAGTTTTACTCACTGTTTGATTTATGAACAAATAGGATGTTTCCGTTTTTGGTAAGATCGATAATTCGCTTGTTGATAGCTGGAGGAGTCATAAAGCAACCAGCGCTCCATAAAGATTTATGGCAATGAAACACGATATTCCTTTGTAGCACTTTGTCATTTAGTCCTTTTTCCAATCCTTTTAGGCGCATTCCAATTTTGTATTTACCCTCACCAAAGGTGCTTTCATAGGAGTTCAAGGTCTTAAATGTTCCAATTGAAGACAACTCAGAATTGGGCGTATTTGAAAATTTATTTGCCCAAAGAAAACCGGATTTCCAGGCATGACTTACTCTTGATGAAAGGATAATGCTATCATTCCTCAAGTCCAACACCCATAACCTCTTTCTCCATACTACTCGATCATAATCAATAATGATGGCATATTGAGGCTTGTCAAATTCATTTGTGTACTTTTTAATTTCCTGTTTGGCTTTTTCCATAAGTATTGGATTAGGCTCAGGGTCAAACCCGAAAAGTACTATAGATACAAGTAAGATGAGTGCAGCGAAAAGAAAGGCTCGTTTTTTCAAAATGATGTATTCTAATAGAATATACGATTAAATTGAGAGTGCTATTGTTTTCTTCATGAAACAAAAACAAAATTTAACATTCAGAGTCTGGTAATTCAATACACTACCAAAATGTATCTTTGCTTGAAATATCCTCTATGAAAATAACTTTTCACGGTGCGGCAAAAATGGTTACAGGTAGCAAGCATCTTTTAACGCTAAAGAATGGTAAGAAGATACTATTGGACTGTGGTCTTTTTCAGGGTAGGGGAAAAGACACATGGAAAATGAATAAGGGGTTCAATTTCTCAGCTAGGGAAGTTGATTATATGATACTTTCACATGCTCATATTGATCATTCAGGAAACATTCCGAATCTTGTGAAGCACGGTTTTCGAGGTAAAATCTATTGTACCCCATCGACTTTGGCTTTATGTGAGCTGATGCTGAGAGACAGTGCGCATATTCAGGAGTCTGATGCTAAGCATATTAATAAATACCGTCTTCGAGAAGGCAAAGATCCCATTGAGCCATTGTATACAATGGAGGATGCCGAGGTTGCATTAAAACAATTTTCAGAGGTGCCTTATGACTTGCCTTTTAAGATCGATGAAGATTGCGAGTTGTTATTTACTGATGCGGGTCACATTTTGGGAAGTGCTATAACCAACTTGACCATTACAGAAAATGGTAAACAACACAAGTTATGCTACACAGGAGATGTAGGCAGGTTTATCAATAAACTACTTAAAAGACCTCAAGCGTATCCTCAGGCAAAAACGATCATATGTGAAAGTACTTATGGCAACAGATTGCATGGATCCATCAAAGAGGCTCAGGATGAGCTGCAGCGTGCGGTGCACGAGACCTGTGTCATGAAGAAAGGGAAATTAATTATTCCTGCTTTTAGTGTGGGTAAGACCCAAGAATTGGTGTACTATTTAGATCGTTTGGAGACGGATGGGTTGCTTCCTAGAATAAAGGTTTATGTAGATAGTCCATTGGCCATTAATGCTACAGAAATCATCAGGAAATTTAAGAATAATTATAGTGATTTTACTAAAAAATATATGGAGAAGGACCCAGATCCATTTGGGTTCAATGGCTTACACTATGTGAGAGAAATCGAGATGTCCAAGCGAATCAACGATATCAAGGAGCCCTGCATTATTATATCAGCATCCGGCATGGCAGAAGCGGGAAGAATTAGGCATCATATTGCTCACGCCATTCAAGATCCAAAGAATGCGATGCTTATTATTGGCTACAGTTCGCCTTCATCATTGGCCGGTCGATTACTTCGTGGGGATAAGCGTGTATCAATCTTTGGAAAGGAGTTTGATGTGAAAATGCATATTTATAGAATCGATTTCTTCAGTGCACATGCTGATCAAAATGAATTGCTGCAATTTCTTTCTATGCAGGATCGTCAAAGAATAGAGAACATTTTCCTAGTGCATGGTAATGTTGAGGCACAAAGAGAATTCAAGGATAAATTATACGAAAAGGGATTCTTCAATGTGGAGATAGCAGAGTACAAGGAGAGTTATTATGTTTAAGATTGCTCGAATTGCTTTTCCATTATTTCTTCTGGTTCTGTTCTCTTGCGAGAATGACAATTGGAAGAAAGACTACAGACAATTAGAACATCGTTTCTTAACCAATATCAGCATTGAGCTTGGCTTGGCAGGTGCTCAATTGGATAGCTTGCAAGATTTCAATGATTTTCATGACACTTTGTTGCAGAAGTACAGGATTTATAAAGTGTACTATTATATCCAGTCCAACAACTACACGCAAGCAAACAAGGATTTAGAGCTTATTGAAATTGCTGGAATCAAAGATGCAAGAACACTCAAATTGTATAGGACTACCATTGTGGAATATTTAATTGCCACAAGATCATTTGATGACGCTGAGAAGGTGATGAAGCAGATGGATCATGAATTTACCTCTAGTGGGAACTTGGAGTTTTTGGCTCTGTCACAGCTTTATTGGGCTGCATTAATGGAAAAAAAAGGATTATATGATTCGGCCTTGGTTTATTACGAAGAATTTGAAAGTAAATATGGGGAAATTGACAATAAGTCCATTGCGTTTGCCCAAGGTTTGTTACTTAAATCAATTTGCCTGACCTCTACTGGACAAATTAGTAAGGCAATAGAGCCTGCCTATCAAAGTCTTCGCATTTTTCAAGATTCTTTGAGCACTGCCAATCAAATTACAGCTTTGAACATGATTGGAGGCATCCAATATCATATGGAACAGTTCGATTCCGCAGAAAATACTTTTAATCAAGCCTTGAACTTGTGCAATACATCAGAAACTGAAGGTTTTTCTTATACCATGCTCACAAACCTTGCTGGGGTCTATTTGAACCAGGGTAGGTATCATGAGGCATTAGAGAATAACATAGAAGTACTTGAATACGAAAGGGGAATAGGTGACACGAGCAGGTTAATTAAAGGTTACGGAAATCTTGCGGAAGTCTATTTACTGATGGGAGCAAAGGAAGATGCTTTAAAAACTTTAGATTCCGCTTTGTATTTTATGCGCGAATTTGGAGACTCGGGAAGTATTATGCTGCACTATGCAAGGCTGGGCCGCATTTATGCTGAAGAGTCTATCGAGACTGGTATTTCTTATTTGGAGAAGGCCTATAATATGGCGTTGCAAAGAGGAGATTTTCTAAACTTAAAAGTAACTTCAGATGAAATCAGGAAAGTCTTGGAGCATAACGGGAAATTTCGTGAAGCACTAAAGTATGCTGATTTAAATCGCCGGTGGTCTGATTCTATTCTCAATGTTGAAAATCAAAGACTCATAAATGAACTAAAAATTCAATATGAAACCGATCTGAAAACTGCTGAAAACTTAAGGTTGGAGCAAGCTTTAGATTTAGAGGAAAACCGATCGAAATTCTATGGATTATCATTTGTATTGGCCATCATAGCAGCCTTGTTTATTTATGTGGCCTTCTTGTTGATAAAGAATAGAAATAAAGTTCTAAATCATCAAAGAATCATAGATGCCATGCATTTTGAAAAACTGGAAACCGAAAAAAGACAATTAAAAGAGAATTTAGATCAAATCACTGATGCCATTAAATACAAAAACAGCTTAGTTGAAACCTATAAATCGGTCATTTCTGAAGATGAGAAGGCAGGTCAAAGAATTCTAAGCAAGCTTAACACTGATGACGATTGGTCGAACTATTTAATAGAATTTGAATTGTTGCACCCCAATTTTTTTAAAACACTTATCTCTTCAGGAGAGGGTATTAATAATACGGATCTGAGAATTGCTTCTTTGGTGCAATTAAATCTAAATAATGACGAAATCGGTGCCTTGATGAATATAACATATGAAGGAGCCAAAAAAGCAAAAACACGATTAAAGAAAAAATTGCAGCTTGAAAGAACCGATGATTTGCTGACTTTTTTCAATAATCTTCATTACTCCTAAACTACTGCAGTAAGGGGGTATATATTAAGTACCTGATTTGTCCCCATGAAATTTCGGGACAATAGTTATCGACCATTTAGTTTTGCATAAAAAATCAAACTATGTCAAAAACCTTTCTTACAAAAAGCATTTTAGGTGTGTTGTTTATTATTAACCTCATGAGTTTATCAACTTTTGCTCAAACCTGTTTGCCAAATGGTATCACATTCAACAGTCAAACTGAAATAGACGACTTTCCCAATGATTATCCTGGTTGTTCACAAGTACTAGGCGAAGTCCGGGTATTTGATTTTAGCGGAGATGTTAAGAACTTGGATAGTCTGGCACAAATCAATAGCATTGGTGGAGAGCTGTTTATGTTTGTGTTAGATTCCCTTCAAAGCATACAGGGCTTACAAAACTTGGATTCTGTTAAAGGTGGTTTAAGAATGATTAATGTTTCAGGGATCCAAGACCTTCAGGGATTAAACAGCTTAAAATATGTTTCCCCGCACTTAGAAATAAGCCGAGTGGATCATTTGATTTCATTGTCAGGCTTAGATCAACTCAATCGTATAGATGGAAACCTCATTATTGACCATAATGCAAATCTCAAAAGCTTAAGTGGATTAGAAAATGTTGTATCAATAAGGGATACCCTTGAAATCACTTGGCATGATTCATTGTTGAATTTAAATGGTTTGAATGGTTTGAAAACGATCGGAGGAAGGCTGATGATAGAAAGTAATGATGGACTTCTTTCCTTGGATGGAATCGATTCTTTGAATCACGTCTATGATGGAATTCTTATCGCTTACAATGATTACCTTTCAGACATTCAAGCCTTGGATAATATTTCTCCTGATTCATTGCCTCCATTCACCAATTCAGGAACTGGATTGAGTGGTTGGGGTTATTACTTTCATCATAACGATTCAATTAGTCATTGTGATCTTAATGGTATTTGTGACTATGTTCAAACACCCAACAGTGGATATCTCATTGCAGGAGGAACGGGTAGTTGCACGCACAATGGAGCATTAGAGTCCAGTTGTTTCTTGGTAACAAACATTGTTGAGGACAACGAAAACGACTATTTTATTTTTCCGAACCCTACATCGGATGACTTTTATTTAGATCTTGTGGTTTTACAAGCTCTTGAGCTTCGGAATGCTCATGGGCAAAGAATCTGGAGGCGTCAATTTAACAAAGGTCTAAACCATATATCTACAGAGCATTTAGATCCAGGTATATACTTTTTAATCAATAGTGCTGGTCGCGCATCAAAATTGGTGATTCAATGAAATCTGAGATGATGTTATGGGGCAACCAAATTGGCTGCTCTTCGTTTAACTATTAACCTGAGCTTCGGATAGGAAAACTCCTTCTCATTATAAGTTGAGGTTATTAAGTTCGACTTGTTATTGGGCCAAATTCTTGGCCCTTTTTTTATTAAATCGAAAATTGAGTATTTTAACCTAGTTTCATCTTATTATTCTGAATTCAGAGTGCCATTTAGTATTTTATCAAACTTATATTTTTTAAAAATCGTTTATTCGGTTTATTATTCTTCTTGATGAAGTCTTCATGTTAGAATTATATTTCAGCAGGAGGTTTCTTTAGTTTATGATGTGTAGGCTCTGTTAAGAGAAGGCTTTTGTAAAAATCTACACATCATCACTTTTTAAGAATAAAATTTTGATTTTAACTATAAAATGATGTTTTGTGAAATTTTATACGTTAATTTTTGGATTACTGAAAATAATCAATAATTTCATTTTTCTCAACAACCAAATTAGTCCACATCAAAAACTCAAATTTTACACATCATGATTTACTATGCCTTTTCTGAGAATTTTCCTATTCCCAAAATAAAAGCTTTCAAAGATCCATAGCATCTTTCTTACTTTTCCACATTTTACTCAAATACTTGTCTGCCTTTTATTAAGGTACTCCTGAACTTATAACCAAAACTCTAGCTATGAAGACACTTGCTGCCTTTACTTTCATCTTATTGCC